>JAGGUY010000057.1 GCA_021158265.1 Thermoprotei archaeon | reverse complement strand
GTTCTCTTAGAAATGAGGTAAGTAGTGAACTAGTATATAAAGGTGTAAGTGGGCTATGCCATCAATTAAAGATTACAGTTACGAGTGGATGCTTGAGAGAGCATTTAAACTTATGCCTAAGAAGACAGCTAGGGCGCAGAGATTCACATTGCCTAAAGCAGTAGCTATGACCGTGGGCTCCTACACCACGATAAGGAACTTTAAGGAAATATACTCTACTCTCAGGAGGGATCCTAAGCATCTATCGAAATTCCTCCTTAAGAAAATAGGTGTAGCTGGAGCTATAGATGAACAATCCGGAGCGCTTGTACTTCACGGTAGGGTTTCAGCAACTACCATAAATAGGTTACTTGAAATTTACGTTAAAAAATACGTTGTTTGTCCAACATGTGGATCATGGGATACTGTGTTGAAAAGGCAGGGTAGGATATGGATTTTAAGATGCGAAGCTTGTGGTGCTGAAACATCTGTTGAACCGGTCTAAAGCAATGTCGTCTGAGGAGAAAGTTTACGTTAAAATATACAATGTAGGTAGCGAAGTATTAGTTGCAGTTTGTGATAGAGAAGTTCTAGGTAAACGTTTTAGTGAAGGTAGGGTTTCAATAGAGGTTCATGAGGCATTCTACAAGGGAACGTTAATGAGTATTAGTGAAGCAATTAAGATTATTAGTAGAGCAACAATAGCTAACCTTGTTGGCAATAGAATTGTAAGTGAAGCTGTAAGAGCAGGCCTTGTTCATCCGAATGCTGTTCTGAAAATAGGCAATGTATTACACGCCCAAATAGTTAGAATGGTGTAGAGGGAAACTGTTAAGTAACAGCTTCCTACAGAAAGGTTTCTCTGCGAGAAGCAAGAGTGGATTAAGCTATGGGAAGGTTTTGCGCTAAGTGCGGAAGACCCTATAGTGAAGGAGTAGTATTCGTAGGAAACCTATGTATTCGATGCTATCTAGAGGAGAACAGGGTACTTGATGTTCCAAGCGAAGTAGAAGTGCAGCTATGTAAAAACTGCTTCTCATATAGGATTAAAGGTAGATGGCTTAAACCTCTAACATACGGTTCACCTGAAGAAATAGTTAAGGAAGCATTAGCTAAGGTTATTGAAGATAAAGTTAGAATCAGGGAAGTACATGGGAGTTCAGGGAAGATTAAGGTAACATACAATGTTGAAATGCCTTTAGAAATACATTCAACACAGTTCCCAATAACCATAGTAGCTAAGGTTGAAGCTGGAAGAGAAGTTTACGAGCAAAGATATCCCGTAGTAGCGAAGGTGACATTTACCCTATGCCCAAACTGCTTAATGAGGGTATCTAAAACATATAAGGCAATAGTGCAGGTACGCTCAGCTAGAGATCGCATAGATAGGGTGGATAGGAGGAAGATAAACAGGATACTTAGGGAAATAGATCCGTACAGCATTATAGATGTTGAGGAAGTCAGGGAAGGATTAAACATTAAGGTTTCGGACGCTACAACAGCTAGAATTCTCGCTTCAAAAATAAGGAATGAAATGGGCGCTACGGTTAGTGAGAGTTTCGAGCATGTTAGAAGAAATAGGGAGGGTAAGAGAACATCGAAGCTCGTCATAGTTGTTAGGCTTCCGAAGTTTAGGGAGAACGATTTGGTAATGTTTAGAAATGACATGTTTAGAATAGTGAGAATCAGCGGTTTTAGAGTGGTTCTAAGGAATGAAAGAAACAATGCAAAAACAACTGTTTCAGCAGAGGCACTATGGGATGGGAGAATATCAGACATACCAGAAACCACAGTCTATAAGAAATACTTGGTCATAGGGAGAGATGATAGAGTAGTTTATGTTGTTGATTCTTCAGAAAATTACGAGGTTAAAGAAATACCTTTAGGCTATGTTTCGGAAAATGTTAAGCCAGGTGACGAATTAAAGGTAGCTATAATTAACGGTAAACCTTATGTTCTAGGTAAGGCATAGAAACCTTAAGAATGGTGATGCAGTAAATGCCCAAGAAGAAACGTGCTAGAGAGGAGAAACCTAAGGAACCTCCTGTCCCTACTGAAGGAGAGATTATAGGTGTTGTTGAGAAGCTTCTCGGACACGATAAAGCCATGGTTAAGTGTTTTGACGGTAAAACCAGGCTATGTAGAATACCCGGTAGAATGAAGAAGAGGGTTTGGATTAGGGAGGGAGACTACGTTTTAGTTGCTATATGGGATTTCCAACCCGATAAGAGAGGCGACATTATCTACAGATACTCCAGGGATGAGGTTAGAAAGCTTGCTGCTAAAGGCGTTATTCAGGTTGAAACTCTTGGTGAAGAATTAGGGTGATTAGGATATAGTTAAGCGTAGAGAAAAGAGAATTAAGGATAAGGACTTCTATGAAACAGTAGAGGAAGTGTTCAATACACCAACACTTCTAGCACTATACCATGTTATGAGGAAGGGTTTCATAGATAGAATGTATGGTGTTGTTAGCGCAGGCAAGGAAGCAAGAGTTTATTGGGCAAAGGATAGGAAGGGAAGAGATGTTGCTGTTAAAATATACTTGACCTTTACCGCTGAATTTAGGAAGAGCATTAAGCAATACATTATAGGTGATCCTCGTTTCGAAGCTGTTTCTTCAGATTTGAGAAAGCTTATTCTGAAATGGGTTCAGAAGGAGTATAAGAATTTGAAGAGAATGTTTAATGCTGGCGTTAGGGTTCCGGAACCATACTATGCTTATAGGAACATTCTCGTTATGGAGTTTATAGGCGAAAACGGTGTTAGAGCGCCTCTTCTCAAAGAAATATCTCTTTCAAAGGAGGAGTACGAGAGAATATATAGGAAAGTTGTTGAATACATGAGACTCATGTATCGCGTCGCGGGGCTTGTTCATGCCGATTTAAGCGAGTACAATATAATGGTTTACCATGGCGAACCTGTAATAATAGATGTTAGCCAAGCAGTAACATTAGACCATCCATTGGCAACACATTTCCTACTTAGGGACATAAGAAATATTATAAGGTTTTTTAGAGAGAAGGCTGGAATAGAAACTCATACTATCGAGGAACTTTACAGAATAGTTACTGGTGAAGAAGGTGTTTTAGAATGGGAGGAGTAGAACCGGGCGTAACTAAAATCTACGCTAAAGTCCCCTTGGACCGAATAGGTGTGCTCATAGGTAGGGAAGGAGAAATTAAGAAGGAGCTCATGAAGAGGACAAGAACAAAGGTGACAATCGATAGCGTTAATGGCACTGTCATTATAGAGCCTGAAGCACCAGATGTAAACCCGATAAACATTCTTAAGGCAAGAGATTTCGTATTAGCAATAGCTTATGGTTTTAGTCCTGAACGTGCATTCAGAGTTTTAGGTGAAGACCAAACATTAGTTGTAGTAGATTTGAAAAGCTATGTTGGAGATAAACCAAACCATTTAGCAAGAATTAAAGCGAGGCTCATAGGAGAGCATGGTAAAGCAAGGAGGATAATAGAGGAAATGACAGACACCTACATTTCAATATCAGACACCTATGTTGCAATAATAGGGGACTATGAAAGAGCAAGCATAGCTAGAGAAGCCATAGAAATGCTCATTAGAGGGCAAAGACACGCCTCAGTATACAGGTTCCTAGAGAGAGCGATGAGAGAAATTAAGAGAAGAGAAGCACTAGAACTATGGAGAACGTTCAAACCCTACCGAAAATAGCTAAATACCAAACTTTAAAAAGCCCACACTAAAATAGTTTCTCTACGAACCAGAAAACGAGGCCGCCGTAGCTCAGTCTGGAAGAGCGCCGGACTGTGGATCCGGAGGTCCCGGGTTCAAATCCCGGCGGCGGTCCCACTTCCACAACTACAATAACCACATAACAACAGAAATTCTCCCTTAAACCAAAACACAATCTAACTCACCTAGAAAACTAGAAGCAAAAATAAAAGTAAACACAAACATGACATCAGCAGTACAAACTACAATAACTTAGCTTAACACAAATCAAAACCGACAATACTCTAAATCCATATATTCTTCAGCAGAGCCTATATTATCTGATGGTTCCAGAGGGGTTGCTGACATGGCGTTTCATGTGAAACATCATCAGGGTAGAACCGGGGAAAAACAAAAATAATGAAACCAATATATAAACCTTCAGAATCTAAAATAAAAAGAATTGAAAGATCGCATGCCCATGCATCCCATTCAGCTTTTATTTCGACTTGAATCTAAAATAAAAAGAATTGAAAGCTCATAGACATTTTGTTCTTGTCGCAATATGCTTTGAATCTAAAATAAAAAGAATTGAAAGATGAATACAGGATTAGAATAATTATCATAAATTGTAACATGAATCTAAAATAAAGAGAATTGAAAGGAAGCAGTAGGCGCCGTAGTCGCT
Source organism: Thermoprotei archaeon (assembly GCA_021158265.1). GTDB lineage: Archaea > Thermoproteota > Thermoprotei_A > EX4484-217-1 > EX4484-217-1 > DRYM01. Next base: position 31 of record JAGGUY010000057.1, on the reverse strand, counting down.
GTTTTCGACATGTTCCTCACGAATCTAAAAT
>JAGGUY010000044.1 GCA_021158265.1 Thermoprotei archaeon | reverse complement strand
TTCCGCACTTAACTGTCTTAAGAAACATAACATTGCCTTTAGAGAAAGTTAAGAAGATGTCTAAAGAGGAAGCTGAGAAGAAAGCTTGGGAAGTACTTAAACTCGTAGGTTTGGAAGATAAAGCTCATTCGTATCCGTTACAGCTTAGCGGCGGTCAGCAGCAAAGAGCTGCAATAGCTAGGGCTATGGCTATGGAGCCTAAATTACTACTTCTAGATGAGCCAACATCAGCTCTCGATCCTGAACTTGTTGAAGAAGTACTGGAGGTTCTTAGAACAATAGCTATTAAGAAGCAGTTAACAATGATTATTGTCACACATGAGTTAGATTTTGCAGAGGATGTTGCTGATAGGGTTGTTTTCATAGATCACGGAGTAATTGTTGAAGAGGGGAGAGCTAGCGAAATTCTTCATGCCCCCAAGAATCCTAGAACAAGACAGTTTCTTAGAAGACTTCTTAGAAGGAAGGGATTAGTGTCCACCGTAATGCCATGATTAACTTATGTAATTATCGGTACTTTGAATCTACAGACCAGCCCCTTAAATATCATGAAAAAAGCTTATAGGAATTTTGAAAGACGAGAATGCTCTCAATAAGCTAGGTACTGATTTAAAAATTTTGGGGAATAGAATTTATGCAAAATCATAGTTTACCACAAATGGGGCAGTCTTTTCTCCTCTTAACGCTTATTTCGCTAAATGACGTTCTCTTTCCATCATATACTATTAGTTTGCCTTTTGCAGGTTTACCGTAGCCCGTAATGATCTTTATTGCCTCAGTAACCTGCATTAACGCTAGTATTCCTGGTGTTGTTCCTAATACGGGAAAGCCTTTTTTCTCAAGTGGTTTTTCGGGAATTACGCACTGTAGGCATGGTGTTTCGCCAGGAATTATCGTTAATAACTGTCCATGCATGCCGAAAACACCGGCGTGGATTAGAGGTTTTCTTTCTTCAACACAGATCTTATTTAGCATAAATCTCGTTTCCCAATTGTCTAAAGCGTCAATTACAACATTGGCTTCTCTAACCAGCTTTCTTGCCGAATCTTCTTCTAAAGCAGATTTATACGTAATTATTTCAACATTCGGATTAAGTTTGATAAGTTTGCTCTTTGCAGCTTCAACCTTTGGCTTCCCAACATCTTCGGTCCAGTAAAGTATTTGTCTATTTAAATTGCTTAGTTCAACATCCTCTTTATCAACTAATATGAGTTTGCCTATACCGGCAGCTACTAAGTAAAGAGATGCTGCAGTACCTAATCCTCCAGCCCCGACTACGAGAACTGTTGCTTCCTTAAGCTTTTCCTGACCTTTGATTCCGAAAAGCCTTATCTGCCTATCATATCTTACCCTTTCTTCTTCTGTAAGCATTGTTTTTCCCTCTATTAATCGCATAAATGTAGTGGTTCAACGGTTATTTTTTCGACTACTTCTTTACCGAGTTGTACATTATATAGTGCTAGGTGTCTTCGAGCCATCCTAATCCATTGGGTTCTTACAGCGTAAGAGTATAGTGAGCTAGCATAAGCTACAGCTAGCTCATAGTTTTCAGCTAGCCACTTTATCTTTAAAGCAAGTTCTCTGGGATCGTTCGGTTTAACTATAAATCTTGGAGCATATTGATAGAGCTCTATGAGCCTAGGAACTGAAGTACCTATTATTGGTTTAAGACTACCCATAGATAAATGTAGGACTCCACTAACGCTATATGCTCCGGGTTTGTCTTTATACGGTAAAAGTATTATGTCTGCAAGAGAAGCTAACATAAGCATTTCTTCGTTGGAAAGATATTTCTCGATAAATATGTGTCCGGAATCTAAAAGCTCATACACGAAATACTCCATTTCACCACTTTGAATTTCTCCTCCAATAACCAAAGTTGCGCTACTATCTTTAAGAGATCTTAGTGCCTCAACTAGAATATCTAATCCCTTATCTGGCCTTAAGAAGCCCATGAGCGTTATTATGGGGAATTTTAGTTTATCATAAACTATGCCTAGTGAGGAAGCAAGTTTAGGTCTAGGATATCCGAGATACGGATTAACAAATGTTCCATGAGGTATTCTATGTACTCTCCTAGGGTCTATTCCTTGGGAGTAAAGTTCAAACTCCTGAACAACACTGTGAACAATTATCGCATCAACATATTCGCTTAAACTTTTCTGGAATTCTAATGTTTTAGGTCTAATAGTGTATGGGTGATGAACAGTATGCATGGTTATAAGTGTTGTGTTCGCTAATTTCTCTTCCTTAGCTTCCTTAGCTATTTCCAAAATTCTTGTTGAAGTCCCAAAGATCCCATATTCATGCTGTATGTGGAGAACGTCAACACCATTTACTTCAGAAAGTATATCGAGGATTTTACTGTAGGTTTGTGGATTTTTCTTTTCAAAAACAGGTATAATATGGGCTGAAACTGTTGTATCAAAATATTCTTCTCCCACATCACTCGACGCAATAACGTAGTATTTACTATGTTTTTGAATACTGTTAAGACCAACAAGCAGAAACTTCGTGTACTCACCAACACCACAATGTACTGGAGGATATGTTGAAACAAACGCTATCTTCATTTCACCGCCCTCCACATTTTCTCACACTATTATTTCCTAAAAATTGCCGATAAGTTATAATTAAGCTTAGTTCTCTCTGAAACCCTGATTTGACACTGCTTCTTCAAACACTGTCAAAGATATGGACAATATTACGATACACATTATTATAGCCTTATAAACATCAACGTATTGTCCTAGGAAAACATATGCAAGTATTGAAGCACCTATTGGTTCAAGGAGAGCAACAGATGTTACGGCACTGGTTTTCATATATTTTAAAGCGTAATTCATTAATGTGTGACCACCAATCATAGGCAATAATGATAGAAGTATGAAATAAATTAGAGATTCCGGAATGTATTTGAAGACATTATCTCTAAGAAGTATGGAGAAAAAGTAAAGAAATAATGTTGATGATGAATAAGCTACTATGGTGTACGATGTAGTACTTCTTCTCTTCCTAACATACCTACCTAAGCTAAAATATACTGTTGCGGCAAACGAACCTCCAAGAGCCATGAGAACTCCTAGAATACTGTATTCACCTGAAAATCTAGGGTGCATAAATAATGTAACACCAATGAAAGCGGATATTAAGCCAACTATTTGAATTAATGTTAATTTCTCTTTGAAAAAATATTTGTCAATGAAGGCTGAAATTAAAGGATAAGTTACAACAACTGTTGTACTCACGGATACAGGGATTAGAAAAAGTGATTCCATCCATAGTAGAAAATGTATTGCAAGAAAGAAACCGGAAATAGCTGATAATGCCAGATCCTTTAAGTCTAAGAGGATCTTAGCTTTTCTGATAAACGCTATCGTAAATATTATTAATGTTGAGATCAGAAGCCTCCAGAAGGCACATGCTACAGCCGAAGCACCAGACATTAAAACAAGTATTGAAGCTGACGATATGCTAATTACTATCACTGGAAATAGTAGATAAATAACTAATTTCTCCCTTTTCACGTTAGCTATCCCTTAACAAAATAAGGAATGCCTTTGACTTTTAAATCTCCCGAAGCTTTAAGACCCCATCACCTATCTCTACTAAGTAGCTCTTTCCATGGACCTTAATTTTCACTTTAACATAGCGCCAGTGATTGGGAATGTTAGGTAGTGCATTTACTCCATAATCGCTTATTTTTAAACCTAAGAAGCCATAAAGGAACGCTTGCCATGAACCGCCAGCTGAACCAACATGGAATCCGTCTTCAACATTACCGTAGATGTCTCCTAAGTCAGCATATGCAGCATATTTAAACATGGTATAGGCCAGTTCTTTTAGGCCAAGTTTAGCCGCAACTGCGGCATATACCGGTAAGGAGAGGGATGAAGCATGGGTTGTCCTCTTAAAATAATAGTCAAAGTTTTTCTTAATGAAATCCCTACTAAATCCGTACTTATCAGATAGTAGGTAATGAGCCATTACTACAGATGCTTGCTTAATTATTTGCGTTCTATCAATTCTTTCCAAAATAGACTTTGAAATGTGCTTTTCACCTATGTTTACATTATTGCTAGACTGAACTACATGGTCTTCGAGGTTAAAGTATCCCTCAAATTCCTCGCATAAATTATTTTTAAAGCATGGAAGAAACATTTTCTTTGAAATTCTATCCCATAACCTAACTTCATCTTCGCTAATATTTAGCTCTCTAACAACACTAAACCACTCATCATCTTTTAATGCTTTTTCAAAATATTTCACAGCTAGCTCAAGATTGTATTTTGCCATTAAATTTGTGTAGTAATCATTGTTTACGTGGGGATGGTATTCATCAGGGCCCATAACGTTTTCTATTACGTACAAACCCTTTGTTTCATCGTATTTAACCCTACTTGCCCAAAACCTTGCCGTTTCGAAAATTATTTTTAGCCCACACTTGCTCATGAATGATTTATCGCCTGTAATTTCGTAATATTTATCAACAGCGTAAGCTATGTCAGCCGTAATATGTTGTTCTTCCTCACCAGTCCATATCCTGATAATTCTTCTCCCGGAGAAGTCAAGAGGTATTTCTTTAGGTGTAGCTTCGAAGCCATCATCAGCTGATTCCCAAGGGTATTGTGCGCCCTTGTAGCCGTTTCTTCTGGCATTTTCTTTAGCTTGCTCTAGGAGCTTACATCTAAACATTAGAATTTTCCTTGCGTATTCAGGATAGAATAGTGTGTAAAATGGGAGAGCATACATTTCTGTGTCCCAGAAAACATGTCCTCTATACCCTAGTCCGTGAAGTCCTCTAGCTGGAAGTATAGTGTATTCGCTAACATCGTCTATTACTTGTAGGAGATGGAATGCGTTAAATTTAAGTGCCTTCTCTACGTGTTTGTCTCCTCTAATGCTTAAACCTATTCCTCTCCACACCTGTCTCCATGAGCGTACATGTTCTCTGAACAACCTGTTTAAGTTTGTTTCATACAGTTTCTGAATGTTCTTTAAGGCATCTTGAACGTAGTTTTTGGAATCAATATTTCTAGTTATGTAAACATACTTTGTAATTTCAATAGTGCTATTTCCTCTTACCGTAAATACTTCGCCCAGTGCATTATGTTCGTTGAAAAAGCTTTGTTCATGGAATTTAGAAACTCTATTTTTCATGGCTATAGTCACTTTGTACTTACCGTCTAAGGTTCTTAAAGTAAGTAACAATGTGTTGTTCGTGTATCTTGCTTGTTCTACTACATAATGTTTTATCATAACCTGGTCGTTTATGAAATAATTACCTACGCTAGTATCAATATAGCTTATAAGTGATGCTTTATCGTATCCTCTAAATTTCAATGTAGCATTAATTAGGAATAGACCCTTATGTTTTCTATGGACTAATCTATAACTAAAATATTCCAATTCACCGCCATATCCTTTCCACTTAAGCGCAGCTTCAACAACTCCATTGTTTAAATTGAGCGTTCTTTTAAGTTGGAATTTTGAAGAGCTAAAATCAAGAGGTTTTCCATCAACAATAATCTTCAGCTTTGAAACTTCGGGTAGGACAGCTAGTTCTCTGTAAAATATGGGAACATAGTCGTAAACATGGCTAACTAGAATACCTAAAGAAAGAGGATAAAGTTCAAAAGCTCCTCTAACCGCGAACCTACCATTCGATAATGTTAGTAATGTTGCTAGTTTTTTCTCTCTTGAAAGACTAAATGTTCTGTCCCTAAATGTTAGCTTCAAAATAACACCCAAGTTCTTTAAGTACATGGAGAGGTGTTGTTTTTGAGAAATCATGAATCACGTAGTCAGCACCATATTTTCTTAATGTTTGATCCCTATATCCTACAGTTTTTAACCCTAATTTCTTAGCGGCAATAATTCCTGAAGGC
>JAGGUY010000053.1 GCA_021158265.1 Thermoprotei archaeon | reverse complement strand
TTTAAATAAAACCCCTATTAGTTTCCCGTTAGCATCGTATATTGGTGTAGCTCCATCCTCAATGTACTGCTTTAACGGTGCTGGTGATGCCTTCGTTACCTCTATCACTAAGTTATCCTCTCTAGCCTTGTAGTCCGTTACATTACCCCTGCTATACACTATAATTAGCGGAAACTCTAAACCATAACCTGTATCTTTAGCCCATATAGCAGTTAGGGAGAAGTCCTGAGGCAGCCAAGAGGGAAGATAGATAGTTAAATTCCTAAAGACTATGAATTTCATGAGTTCCTCATAGGATATTGTTCTTCCATCAACAGCTTCGAAAGACGGTATTCCTTTAACCTTTCCACAATAAATCTTACTGCTGGAAAACAAGTAGTTAGAAACACCTACGATTAAGACGATAGCGAATATAAGTAGTACGTAAAGTATGTCATTCCTCCCCATTACCCATTAACCCCTTACTTTAAACCTGAACTGTCTGAACTCTCCTAGTTAGACCCTAGCATTAAGACCCTATAAAATACTATAGTTCAGAACAAACCTATCGAAAATATCGAACACTATCAAACACTTCTAATTTACCGTATAGTTTCGCTTATACTTCAAGCAATTAGGTGTCATTCACCGAAAAATTTTGAAGAGCAGCAAAATAGACTCAATTACATGAAGACCTACACATTAGATGTATTAGATTATGTGCGTTAAGTGCAATAAGTGATGAAAATTTTAACCTCTAATTAATAAATCCTCTATGTACATGGTGTATAAAATATGATAAGCTCGCAAAACACTATTGAAGCCCGTATTTACGTAACTCTCGCCTTTGCCTTTTTAATCTTTATAGGATTATCCTCAGCTATCGTTACAATCACTCAAACAGCTTTCTACCTAAATACTCCACTAACACCATTAGAACCGCAGCTAAATCGAAAAGACCTACCAGTATCCCTTCAGTTAGGCGCACTAAGTCCATTTTACCTATTCTCCGTCGCATCCATTGTGTTAGCGCTCATAGTTAAAGTGAAATGTTTAAACCCCTTAAGTAAGAATATGATCCCAGAGAAGAAAACCTTTATTGCGATAACGATATTAGGCTACATGTTAGGCGCTATATTAACTGGAATTCTACTAACAATAGCATACCAAAGAACATACATAAGCAAAGAACCAGGATAAGAACTACAATAACCGGTCAGTTTAATAATGAATTCTTCCTTAACATTAATACAATAAAGCACAGTAAATTACCTAGCTTATTAACTTCTTTCCCGCATGATCTTTTCCTCAGTATTCTTCCTCACTAAACATCTTTTCCCTCCTAATCTCAAAATAAACACCAAATGACATTTATGAGTCCTCTTATCAGTAATTGCTGCTTCCATTGGTACATAATAGTCTTATTTAGATCGTAGTAAAATGATAAATCCATGCTTTCTTCTAGTATTTGACTATTGCCATTCTATTCATTAATGCTTTACGATTAAGGTGAGGTAAAAAAGAAATGGTGGTGTTATTTTAAGGTATTTGCTTTATTGTTAAATAAGCGCTATCATGTATTGGGACTATGATGTCGGATGCTTCCTTTACTTTCTGCATACTTTCGTAGAGTTCCACTATGTTAGTATGGATGCCGGGTATTATGAAATCCCTTGAAATTCCTTTAACTCCCTTTGGCGGTTCAAAATTCTCTTTAATACAGCAAAAACCTGTTAATGCTATGGTGCCCTTATTACTTTCAATAAGTACTGTTTGTCCTCCAGGAGTGTGTCCCGGAGTTAGCATTACTGAAATTCCATTAACTACTTCCTTATCTCCATTGACACGCTCGATTTTTAGCCCGTTAAGTAGTTCTTTGAGCATTTTTATAGGGTAGAAGCCTTCATATGCTGGGTGGGGGTTAAAGGCAGCAGCGTATTCTCTCTCCTGAATAATGAACGTTGCATTCGCTAATTCTTTAGCGTAAGCTATATGGTCGAAATGGAGATGCGTTAGGATAACTAAGTCTACGTCTTCAGGTTTCCACCCTATCTTTGCTAAACCCTCTCTTAACGTACTAATTTGGGTAGCAGGAAAACCTGATTGAGTTTGTACTTCAGCAGGGCATCCGGTATCAGCAAGTATTTTTGTACCATTACCTTCTACTGCCCAAGCATAGGTCGCTATTTCAAGCTCTATGCCTTGATTCATTAAATAAGTCATAACGGATTTATCGACCCTAACCTTAGTTATAGGCACAGGCTTAACTACGTACTTCATAAACTATCACCACCTTTTAAAATACAACTAAAACCTAGAAAAACATACCCTTTAAATCTAAGTTGAAGCCAACCGTGATGTTTAGAATTTTCCCTACATACACTTCTAATAATTGATATAGATATTGTTGCGAATATTGCTATGAGCATATATCCATAGGGTTGTGTTTATTGCGTTAACCATGAGAACATAAATGTTTTAACAAGCTTACGGAACGTTAGACCTGACATAAACTTCCCGATTCTCATAGGAGACGAAGAAGTATATGTAATTATGTGGTTTAAGAATTGCTGGTGTAAACGGAATCGTTTCTAAGAGGAAAAGGAAGAAAGGTGTTCTTAGGAAGAGAGCAGAAGAGTTTCTTGAGGTTACAGAGAATCTCAAAGGCGAAAAATTAGATGTTCTGCTTATGTGTGAAACACCTTATTTGCCGGGATTATTCCCGTTCATGAGGAAGGAGTCTTCAGCTTCCAAAATAGCTTATGAGTTCGTGGAGAAAGTTAAGTCCAAAATCGTTTTCAACGAGCACATACACTCGGGAGGATATAAGACGTGCGCTTTCCCTTGGAGAACAAACTATGTTTAAGTTGGTAACAGTTAGTCAAGCAGACATTATTTAGTATTTGAAAGTCTAGATAGAATAGAGAGGTCTGAAGAGACTACGAGAAAGCAGGTGAGATAAGGCTTTAACGGGGGTGTCCCATAATGACTAAGTTGATGAGGGGTAGACCTAGGCTTGCTAGGAGTAAGCATGAGGGGTATCAGTACTATGCTCCGGTGAATGTTGTTAGGAGGTATGGTAGGAGAGTGGTTGAGAAAATAATTGATGCGCTCATAGACCTTGAGAGAAAGAAGATTGGGGAAATGAAGGTTACCGCTACGATGGATGCTGAAATTTACGAGAAAAGAGTGGGTGATGTTGTTTTCGAAGAAGCAATATACTACATGTACTCCCTACCGGTCATAATACACGAATTCTACTTTGATAGCATGGAGGATTTGGAAAAAGTCTGCGAATACGTTTACGAAAACATTGTGAAGAAGAAGGCGAAGAAACAACTAAAAGAAACTACAAGTAAAGGGAGGTAGCGGGGGTATGATTATCGTTAAGGTTCATAGTTCGGAATGGGGTGATGTAGAAGTTTACGAAGTTGTTTCTGAGCATTTCAGGTCAGATTTCAAGATTGAGCCTAAGGATATTGGGGAGTTTAAGTGTGTTAGGGGGGATGTGTGGCGTGAAAAAGTAAATGTGGATGAGGAGTTCGTGGAATGCATGAGAAACTATGGTGCAGACATTGTTCTTGTTCTTGAGTGCAAATTCGGTTACCCCCAAGTAGTGCTAATATTTCTTAAAGAGAAGAAAATAATACACTACTTCTCTCTAAAGAAAGAAGCAGGACTGTGGGGAAGCCCGACTGGTACAGGGAAGGTAAACACTTGATTAGAGGTTGAGATTCTCTTCCTTTTTGAAATGCCTTCTTTAATATTTAATGTTTAGGTATGTTTTCAGATTTGCATTCTTTCTCAAGTTAATCCCTCAGTGCTGGACAAACAGAAACTATTATCCCTTGCGATTGAGTTTATATAATCGGGGCTAACATGCTCCCTATTTAGAGCATTAAGAAAATCAAGAACAAATACTATCTCTACCATGAGGGAAAGTATGTTGCACCGTTAGAGAAGCTTGTGGAATTATGGTGTGGGGTGGGGATTTGAACCCGGGATCTCCGGCCTAGAGGACCAGAACAATATGAATGTATTCATATCACTCGATATGAAAGTGCTGCAAAGACGATAATCAATACACATAGCCATAGATGCCATTACTCGATGGCTAATATGAAAGTTTTAACATCTAGAATGACTCGGTAAGAGCTGATAAGTTTTAGCTCTATCTGCTCTTAGCGAATGAGTTTATCAAGCTGAGCTCTATAGATTTATGTAGAGGCTGTGTAGCTATGGCTAGAATTGTTCGTGCTAGGTATGAGAATGGTGTTCTAAAACCATTAGAGAAACTAGATCTCAGGGAGGGTGAGGAGGTTATTGTTAGGGTCGAGAAAAAGGTAGCGCATGGTCTTGTAGAGCTCATAAAGAAGCTTAGGGAGGAGACTCCTAAGGTTGATAACCCGATAGAGGTTCTTGAGGAGATGAGGAAGTGATTATTGTTGATACGAGCATCTTAATAGACGCACTATTTAATAGAAACCTTGAGAGATATGAGAAAGCAATTAACTTCCTCAAATGCGTAGAAGGTTTACCACTCTATGCGCCAAGGATAATCGAGGTAGAGCTTATAGCTGTAGCACGTAGGCTTGGTTACAAAGCAGAACGCGAAAAGCTGCTTCGTTTAACGAGAAAATTCAATCTATTGAAAGAGGAGGAAATCTTCAACCTAGCTCTATATGTAGCTGATAGAATTCACCCTAGGGCTATCGATGCCTACTACATAGCTACCGCAATACTGACCAAGAGTATCATAGTAGCTAATGATAGACTACTTGTTAGCAACTCTAGACAAGCCGGAATAGAGGCTTACTACCTAATAGAAGAATACGACGCAGTTATGAAGAGAGTAGAAGAATTAAGGAAATATCAAAGATTATGAAATCTTCTGAAAATATCAATAAGCGTTCTGTGACTAACAACCCATCGTAAAATCCAACCGCGTAAGATGCAAGGACACAGCCATAGAGATTGGGGACATGAGAACGTAAGGGAGCCACTACTTCTATACTAGTCTCAGTTCCGCATACAAGAAGCTTCTCGATAAGCTTATGTTTGAAGCAAAACGCGGTTATCATGATGACTTAAAGCTCTTGAATTCGCCTAGATATCCTTGTCGAAATCTTTACAGAAGAGACCATCTAGTGTAGCTATGCTCCATAGTACAAGTCCATACAGCTTCTTAACCATCGCCCTAACTTTAAAGTTGTATGCATGACCAAAGAGTGATATACACTTGTTTACGTGGTGTGAAGAATATAGCTAAAATGGTTTGGTGCGGCGGCCGGGATTTGAACCCGGGATCTCCGGCCTAGAGGACCAGAACAATATGAGAGGGTTCCTGAAGTGTTAGTTAACGAGGATAACTATTAGACGCTATTACTCGATGGTTGATATGAGAAGTTGTATGTCATTGGGTCATCGGAAATATTTTACATTGAGTTACCGCATTAGCTGTATGACGCTTTCTATTTTAGTCTTGATATTAGATCTTGCAGTACAACCTCTAAGCTTTTCCCGGACAGTAGTTTCTCTACAGCTGCAGTATCTAACGCAATATATTTCTGTGTTTGAATTCCATACTTAATGATGTCTTTATCCTCGGTCCATATAGGTACACCAAGTTTTAAAGCTAATGCTATAAATGGCGTATCCTTAGGATCGAACCTTCCTGCAATGCTGTAGGCGTCTCTGAGTTTGTCTTCGTAAAGCTCTCTCGGAACTATATGTACCAGTGTGAACGCTAACATGACTTTAGTCTCAAAGTCCTTAACAGCATGTCTCTTAAGTTTCTTCACATGTCTATGAAATTCTATAAGTGCTTCCTCAGGCATGAAGAGATGCAGTTCATATTCCTCGACGATGCGGTGAGCTCTAGAACGATTACCAGCTATAACAATTGTAAACAGTATATTACTATCAAGAACTAGAGCAATCCCTTCCTCCTGTACTCCTCCTCCAGTTCTTTCCATACCTCATTCCTCGTTTCTTCAAACTCTCTAAGAGCTCTCTCTAAATCTAGGTCTATACCACCCTCAAGATATCTAATAACAAGCTTCTTCGCTACTCTACGTGAAAGTCCCTCAGCAACCCAACGTATAACATCTCTTTCTGAAACATCCTTTGGAACCCTAATATTAACAATTCTAGCCATATTCTTAACCCCTACATAACTAAGCTACTAAAACACAATTAAGTTTAGCGGAGATAGAATTTAGGGATTGCTAGAACTTACTAGATTAAGTTAAGCATTATTTAGTGCACTAATCTAAGATTGAAGAGTGCAAAAGAAAATAGCTGAAATGTTCTGGTGCGGCTTCTAGATGTAGGGGTTTAGCTTCTAAAGCCGTAAGGGAGGCTTTAAACTACGCGTTAAGTAGGGGTTTTAGGAAGCTTAAGGTTTCATGCGGTTTCGTTAAGGGATGGCTTGAGAGGCATCCTGAGTTTAAGGAGAAATTTGAAGAAGTAGTTTTTGTATAGCCATAGGTTGCTTTAGGAAATTACTTAATAACTATAACCATTATTGTAGTAGGATAGGGTGTAACGTTTTGGATTTGAAAAGTATAGTTGAGGTTTTCGAGAGGGAGTTTTCATCGAAAAACGCTTTAGAACATGTTTACGAAATTTCTAGGTACCATAGGATTCAGGGCTCACAAGGGCTTATTGATGCTGGGAACTACATTTTCAAACAAGTTAAGGGTTATGGTTTAAGTGTTAGGAAGGTAACGTTTAGGTTTGATGGTGTTTCCGAGTTTTTCGGTTTCACAACACCTTTAGGATGGGACATTAGGGATGCATGGTTAAAAATAGTTAAGCCTCATGAAAAACTCATTTCAACATTCAAGGAAGTCCCAACAATGGTTGTTGCCCATTCTCCGGGAACTCGCGGAGAAGTTTTAGAAGGAGAAGTAGTATATGTTGGTTCCTGGAAACCAGGAATTTTTAGGAAAGTTAATGTTGAAGGGAAATTTGTCCTCGTATCTGAGAGACCCTACAATGTTTTTGTAGAAGCTGCGAAAGCGGGAGCTAAGGGAGTAATTGTTTTTAGAAGAAACTCTCCTGAGCCAAACGCTGTACCCTATTTTGGACTATTTCTTACTAGGAAGGAGGTTAGGAAGTACTCGAAAACTATTGCGTTATCTGTTTCTGAAAGAGTAGCTAACGAAATGATTTCAGCTATAGAACGTGGCAGGAAAGTTGTTGTTCAAGCTTTCGTAGATGCTGAACATAGGGTTAAACAAGGCTTCTCAATAGTGGCTGATGTCGAAGGTGAAAGGAAAGAGTATGTCGGTTTCATAGCCCACTATTGCCATCCATCACCAGGGGCTAACGACAATGCTTCCGGTTCAGCAACACTAATTGAAATGGCTAGAACTATAAAGGTAATTTACGAGAGAGGAGAGCTTAATCGAGGAGAGCTAGGCTTTAGATTCATTTGGGTTCCGGAATATACGGGTACATTAGCTATTTTAGCTAAAGAGCCGAGAGTAATTGGCGAAATAGGTTTCCTAATAAATTTGGACATGGTTGGTGAGTCTCAAGAGAAAACGGGTTCAGTATTTAACATAATAAAGTCTCCCTTAGTTCTACCCTACTTCGGAAACGAATTAGCGGAGTACGTAGCGGATACTGTGTTTAGAAAAGAACAGACATTTAGTGGCTCAACGAGAACCCCTAAGATAAGGTATGCTTCAACAGAATATTCCGTAGGGAGCGACCATGATGTTTTCTGTTTTGCAACTAAACCTTCAATAATGCTTAATCAGTGGCCAGACAAGTACTATCATACTCATATGGATACTCCTGATAAAGTAGATCCTGAAATGCTTAAAATGTCAGGTGTCATGGCTTTAACACTAGGCTATACTCTCTCGCTTAAAGACCCTCCACGATCAATAGTTGAAATAGTGTATTCATACTTAATGAGAAACTACTACGAGAAATTAGCGACAATAATAAGTCATGCGGAAGCTGATGTTTTAAAGAACATATTCTCAAAGCATTACCTAAACTATGCACTATCCGGCTTAGAGAGCTTATGTAAAAGATGGAGCAATTTATATGAAAGAGTTAGGAAAGTAGAGAAGGATGTTTCAAAGAAGATAAAATACAGAGATGTGAAGGTTAAGGTTTCTAAAAAACTTAGAGATAAAACGTTAAAGCTTAAGGTAAAGCAGATGTTTAGCATGAGGAAAGCATTAACTAAGCAGCCAAAACTCGCTATGAAGCTAGCTAAGTTAATTGAGAAGAATAGAGCATTGTTCTCAATAATATACAGTACCATAGTAGCGTTGAACATTAAGCCATGGACGTATCATGAACTTTACGAATTAATGGTTTCAGAATACGGATGGTTCGAAGAGAAGGACTATGCAAGAACAATTCAAGCACTAGCGAAGTTAGGTTTAATCGAAATTTCATAGGTTATTTACGGGAAAAACTAATATAAGAGTTAAGCGCAAGGATGGGGTTAGGTGAGCACTATTAATACCAACGTTCATGGCAACACAGCATCCAGACAGTACTGTTAAAATAACAACTAAGGAAGAAGTTTCTGAAGCACTCAACGTTATCACGCCCCTTATCGATGGTGGTTTTGGCTGCGACGAAATAATGGTTGATTATGAGGGTAAGCTAACAGCGTATCATCAACCGGAATGGATTGTTCAGGAAGCCTATAAGAAAGGATTTGTCGCAGGAAAGGATTTCTTAATAACTGTTAGAGCACCGAATGACATTTTGGAAAGTGAAAGCAGACATCTAATGACGCTTATGGCTGCTATCCTAGCTAATCTGAAATCATCTAAACTATATGATGAAGAAGCAGTACACTACATTGTTCTACCTATGACCGAGAACCCTAGAGACATAGTTAATGTTCAAAGGAAAATTAATAAGTTAAAGAGGTTTGCTGAAGAAGAAGCTGGATATAAGTCCAAAAGAGAAATTCATGTCATACCATTGTTTGAGCTTGTTAAGAAACATGTAAAAATAGACTATCTGCTTGAAGCAGCAAGTGTAGGTTTAGTTAAGGATATAGGTCATTTTACGGAAGCTTTTAGAGTATTTCTAGGTAAAAGTGATGCATCACTTCATTCAGGACATGTAGCAAGCACCCTTTCACTCAAACTCGCGCTAGCAAAACTGCACTATTGGGCCTCAGAAAACTACGTTAAAGTGTATCCGATAATAGGTATGGGTAAGCCCCCCTTCAGAGGACACCTAGCGCCTCACAACATAGAGAATTGGGTTAAAGAGTTTAAGGGATACAGTACAGTAACAATACAGTCTGCTCTAAGATATAATACTCCAAGATCAGACTATGTTAAAACATATGTTAAGCTTAAAGAACATTCAAGACAAGAACCATCGGAAGACATACTAGAGCATTACACTAAAATAATGGCTTTAATTAGGAAAGCTGAAGAAGCATATTTAGAGAGATTATCCATAGTAGCTAAAACCGTGTGGAGAATTTCCCAGCAAATACCTCAGACAAGAGATAGGGTTACCGTTAGGGAATATAAGAGGAAGCAGGGAGAAATTGTTCTTCCGAGAGCAATAAAGTTCGTAGCGTCAATGTACTCAATAGGTTATCCGCCAGCATTGCTTGGACTAGGTCTTCTTTTAGAAAGAATAAGTAAAGGCTCTGCTGAAGAACTTGAACTACTATTGAAAACGTATCCTTCATTAATCGGCGATATAGCGTTTGAAATGAAATACTATGTTAGTTCGAATTTGAGGAAGTGGGCTGGTAAGAAAGCTGAGAAACTAATTAGTGATGTTGAAAAGGTTGTTGACATATTAAGTATTGATTGCGAAGAACCTGATGAGAAATATTTAAACATAGTTTCTAAGATAACGTTGGATTCAAAACTTCCAATGTATGTTATTGAAGCAGCTAATATTCGCGGATTTCTAGGTTAAAACCTATTATTAACAACATTTTTACATAATGATACACCATATTATTTTGAGGTAGAGTATGTTGTCCAAAAAAGCAAGTAAATACGGTGGCTTCATTCTTTTAGCGATAGGCTTAGTTCTCTTAGTCACTGTATTCATTTTCGCATATGTTGAATACAAGAGTGTAACTGTTCCGGAAATAGGTTCTACAGAAAACATTATTTCATGGATGCTTAGCTGGGGAATATATTTAGTAATGAAAATTGCTTTCTTAGGAATAATGGGTTGGGTTGGTTCGATAATTACGTTAAGAGGGGTTTCGCTATTAACAGCTAGTGAAGAGCGTTACTAAACATCATCGTATCTTCGGTGCTAAGCTTTGAGAGAAACTGGTGCTCTAATTAAATTCTTAGGCTATACACTAGCATTATTGGTTTTTGTAGCATTACTTATTGAAATATACTCGATGACAACGGATTTAAATCAGGAAAACTTCAGAGCAATAGTGACTAACGTAAAATGTTCACCTAAAAGCAAAAATTTAGAGTTAGATGTCGAGGTTAGCTATAACGGTCAACGTATCTTAAAGGACTTCAGAGTATTCCTGAAATTGGGAAATATTGTTTTAAAAAGTAATTCGACAAACTTAGAACACAATGAGACAGTTATTTTATCTATTGAAGTCCCCATTGAGTATTTGAGGAAGGCAGTTTACGAAAACACTTCATTATTTCTTGGTTTCGAATTTAGCTATGATGGTGTTGTGCCGTTAAAAATTGCTTTCAAAGATTTAGAAAGTGTTTTAAAATTCGAAATAGAGCCTCTTAAGGTAAGCTATTTCATCTATGATTCAAAATACAATGTTGCAGTAAGAATAGCTATAATTAATCCTCTACCCTTAGAGATCCATGGCAAACTTGTCTTTACGGTGCTAAATTATTCTAAAACGTTGGACACAACGTTAGTTCCATGCGGTACTACAATCATAAATTTGCCTACAGTAGAGATTTCGAAAGAACAATTAGAGAAAGGTGCCGAATACTCCCTAAACTTAGTAGTTAACGGGAAAATTGTTTCTTCAAGAACAATGAGTATTAAAACTTAGTGGTGATGAGGATTTGTGGAAACACATAATTAAGGGTGTTTTGAAGGGTCTGGGATCCTCGATAATATCGATAGTTATTCCACTATGGCTTATTAGTAGTATTGGAAGTTATTTTGAGAGGGCACTATATGAGGGATTTCAAACGCAATATGTATTTATCGTTGAGTACAATCTTAAAGCTTACTTTGCATTAATAATTTTCCTATCAGCAATCATAGGTGTTCTTGAGGAAAGCAATGAATGGAGAATTTTAGGTAAATCATTACGCTTAGGATTATTCGTAATAAGCTTTTTACTAATTTACACGATATTGGATGGTGGCGTTTTTAGTAGAACTGTTGTCGTAAATAATGTTGTTGCGGAAATTACCATAGATTTGAGGCTAATACTTTACGCATATGGTTTCTTCATAGTTCTACCTACTGTAATAGCTACCTTAATAGATATGTTTTCTATTACTTCTAAAGCTCTAGAGAAGTAAGGCAAGGAGTGCTTTTTGCGTGTGCATTCTGTTTTCCGCTTGATCCCATACAACAGACCATGGACCATCTATTACGTCATCGGTTACTTCCTGACCTCTATGTGCTGGTAGGCAATGCATGAATATAGCATCTTTCCTAGCATGCTTCATAAGTTCGATATTAACTTGGTATTTACTTAACTCCTTAATCCTCGTTTCTTTCTCTTTCTCTTGACCCATACTAACCCATACGTCAGTGTATATTACATCTGCGCCTTCTACTGCTTCATATGGGTCTTCAATGAAATCTATTTGTGCACCACTATGTTTAACTGCTTCTTCAGCTACCTCTAAAACCTCTTTCGATGGTCTGTATTTTGGTGGTGAAGATATCGTAATATTTACTCCTAACTTAGCTGAAGCTATAAGTAAGCTTTGTGCAACATTGTTTCCTCCATCACCTAGGAATACAAGCTTTACTCCTTTAAGCTTACCCTTCTTCTCCAATATGGTGAACATGTCTGATAAAGCCTGTACCGGATGGAAGGAGTCACTTAACCCGTTAATTACGGGTACTGTAGAGTACTTTGCTAATTCAACTAGGTCGTCATGTGAGTAAACTCTTGCCATAATCCCGTCAACATATCTGCTCATAACTCTTGCAGTATCTGCTATAGTCTCTCCTCTGCCAAGTTGTAGTTCATTCCAGTTTAGGGTTATTGTGAATCCTCCAAGCTGCTTCATAGCTACCTCGAAACTTACCCTAGTTCTTGTACTTGGCTTTTGAAATATTAGAGCTAATGTTTTACCTTTAAGCACAGGAATTATTCTCTCTCCAGCATAGTATCTTTCCTTAAGCTGAGCAGTTACTTTAAGTATGAACTCTAATTCCTCCTTACTATAATCTCCTAGCCAAAGAAAATCCCTACCTTTAAGATTCATTGTCCACACACCTACTTTTTAACTTTGGAAATAACGTATTCAACTATTTTTTCAGGAACATTTATTCCAGTTGCTTTCATGAAACCTTTAAACTCCGGAACACCATTTACCTCATTGACCAAGTATCCTTTTTCAGGATGTACTAGGATATCTACAGATATTATTTCGGCATTTACGGCTTTAGCAGCTTTAATCGATAGTTCCGCTAATTCCTCATCCAGCTTAAATGCTTCAACCTTGCCTCCTCTTGCAACATTGCTTCTCCAGTCTCCTGACGTGGCTATTCTCTTAATACATCCTAAAACCTGATCTCCTATAACTAAACATCTAATGTCCATATTTGATGTTGGAACATACTCTTGGACAACATGAACTTTTAATTGTGTTGAAGGAAGATTTTCCCTATGCTCTGCAACAAGAATACCCTCCTTACTACTTTCAATGAGCGATACAAGCCTTCCCCAGCTACCAATAGGTGGTTTGTCTATTACGGGAAAACCTATAATGTTATACGCTTGCAATGCAGAGTCCGTTGTGAAAGCAACGACAGTTTCAGGTATTGGTAATTTGTTTTCCAAGAGTTTCTTATAAGCTAGTATTTTATCTCCGCATGTTAGAATTGTTTCGCTACTGTTTATAGTGTAAACATTGTTTGTTTCTAAAACAACCGCCGTATAGAAAGCACGGTACATGCTCACAGGCCTTATTAACGCAACAGTTGCTTTCCTTAGAAAGCCATTGCTGAAATGTAAAGGATATGATGTAACGTTAAGCAAGTTTAATTTAACGTTTCTCTTTCTAAACTCTTTAACTATGAGTTTTTCTTCAAGCCTAACGATATCGTACGCTAGAATTATCATTTCAACATCACCGTAGAAGATGTCAGAGAAGTTTCTGTTGAAATGATGTTTTCGCTTTCAAGAGAGATTATAGTAGAGTTGTCCTCCGTAGAAATCGTTGCTTCAACGACCTGGAAGATACATCCCCAAGCACCGCAAATCAAATATGTTACACTGTATATTTAAGCATTTCCTCCATATCATGTAATCGGAAAAAATTTATTAGATATGTCGTTGTTTTGTTAAAAAATATTTAATATAGTTGCCTTCTTCTTTCAGAAGATTTTGCAATAAGCTCCTGTTCCTTCCTAAGGGCTTCATTTAATGCAACATCTAAATGCTTAATTAAATACGCCATTTCCTTAGTGCTTAGCTTTATTAGTACTTTGCTATCGCCTTTCTTGAGTGTAACCCAGAAAACAGCTGACTCCACATAGTTTTGCTCATTTATTGTTGGAGGTGTTATGTCTATTTGTAGAATTGTTACTTCTCCTTCTCTCATTTTATGTATAATGCTTAAGACTCTTGTCATTAAATTCTACCTTGGTTTACACATCTATTGTTAAGGTTTAAATTTTTAAATGAAACTTGAGATTTAGAAACGAAGGTGTAATTTGGTATGGCTAAGAAGCTTGTGTTTACAGCTATGTCAAAGAGAAGATATTATCTTAAGGGACATGTTGCTAAATTCGTATTTGATCAAGGAAGCATACCGTTAAACCCTTTTCTATGCTACGACTACTTTCTACTTGACACTATAGAGAGAGATAAGGTTAGAGAGGCTAATTTCGAGCTTATAAGCAGATGTGATGAACTATGGGTTTTCGGCGAGGTAAGCGATGGTGTTTTAAAGGAAATATTGTTCGCTAAGAACCGTGGAATCCCTATAAGATACTTCAAAATAGTTGATGAACCGCTTAAATTTATAGAGATAAGCGAGGAAGAAGTAGAATATGAGGAAGAGGCACTAGAGATTCTTAGAAGACTGAGAAAATGATTACTAGAAAACAAAGCCCAACTAAAGCAAGACTGTATTTTAAAGTTAGTAAGGGCTATGTTCTCTGCGGTGTTTGTGAAAGAAGATGCCTCATAGGTCCTGGCGAAAAAGGCTATTGCGGAAATAGAGTAAATATTGGTGGCGAACTTTACAATATAGGGTACGGTGTTCTTAGCGCCGTAGAAAGCAGACCTATAGAAATCAAACCGCTTTTCCATTTCTGGCCTAATAGTACTGCACTTACTTTTTCAGGTTGGAGCTGCAATTTCCACTGCCCTTGGTGTCAAAACTTTACATTAAGCTTCAATACGCCATCAACAAATGAGCAGTACTATGTTCCTCCGGAAAAGCTTGTTGAAAAAGCCATTAGGAACGGTGATGAAGGACTATGTGCTAGCTTCAATGAACCAACAATACATCTGGAATATCTTGTGGACGCATTTAGGGAAGCCAAGAAACATGGATTATACAATACTATTGTAAGTAATGGCTACATGACCCTAGATGCTTTAAAGGAACTTAGGGAAGCAGGTCTTGACGGACTAAACTTTGATATTAAAGGATGTAGGGAAACTTACAAGAAATTTATTGGAGCATTAGATCCAATGGTGGTTTTTAGAAACGCCAGGGTAGCGTTAGACTTGGGTATACATGTTGAAATGGTGTTCTTGGTTGTTACTGGAGCCAACGATTATAGCGAATGTTATGAATGGGTATTGGAGAAGCACATTGAAATTTTAGGTTACGATGTCCCTCTACATATCAACAGATATTATCCATCATGGAAATATCATGAACCCCCAACCTCCCTAAAAACTCTCTTCGAAATATACGAAAAAGCAAAGGAGTACGGTATAAGGTATGTTTATGTGGGTAATATAGGCGATCCAAAGTATGAAACAACCTACTGTCCAAGGTGTGGTAAGCCATTAATTGCTAGATCAGGCTATAGGGTAATATATTACAAGCTTACTAAGAATGGTAGGTGCCCCTATTGCGGATTTAAAATAAATATTGTGGGCAAGTATATTCCAAACAAAGGTTTGAGCTTCATTATTTAGCTTCTTTTAGAATGCTTAGAACACATGCTGTAATAATGGATATTTTCGTCGGCTTGGCCCAGTGTTTCCATACCTTAGACCACTTCATCGAAGGTGTTAAGTTAACATGTTTTATCCAGAATAAGCTAGCATTAGGTTCTCCTAAGCAGGTCTTCATATATAACCTTACGAGCTTAGGTGATGGCCAATACCTACTGTAAACATAAACTTCGCATTCCATAAGTTCCTTCTTAACACGTTTTAATGGAACAATGTAAAATACTGAAAGGACGCTTTCATCCTTAGTGCTAAAGCTTTTGGCTACAATGTTTCTCAGTTCCTCATCATTCTCTACATGTGTTTTCAGTAGAATGTGCATCCAGTTTTTTACTTCAAATTCTCCATTAACTTTTGAAAGCTTGAATGTGCCTAAGCCGTTTTTCTCCTTAAATTGAAGCTCCCATTTCCTTTCGAAAACATATTTCTCATTTACAACATAGTAGCCGATATTGTATGTGCCTATTGGGTCATAATGTATTGTTAACCACTCGTTAAGATTTGGTGTAAAACCTATCGTGAACCCTATGGGACATAGTTCGGGATGTAGTGGTATATCGTGTTCCGGAGGTTCATATGTTGGTTTTTCAATGCTACGTTTACCGTTAGCTACCGTTAAAACTAATGTTCCATATTTGCTATGTTTCATACTGAAGTCTTCTAGAAGAGTTTGCGGTATTTTCTCGATGCTAGCTACCCTCCTATAATTCCCTTTTTCGGCGTTTTCAATTGATACTAGATATTTCTGATCTAGAATTCCAAGAACTAATCCCTTAGGTCTCTTTAAATTACCTATTGATTCTACAATAACCGGATATTTTCCACTAGCTGAAATAGCCTTTAGGATCTTTTCTAGAAAAGCCGAGTATAGTGAATCATCAATTGAGGTAAGATAAACATGGTTTTCATCGGGTTTCCCGAAATATAGTTCCCCGATTTTCTCGTTTTTCCTATAGAATGAAAAACTACGTTTTTCTCTATCGGCAGGTCTTATAGATATTAAATGTTTTGCTATGGCTGATGCTCTTTCAGCCACTTCTGAAGCATCAACAACTCTTCCATCCTCGAATTTAGCCCATAGGAGATGCTCTTCATTGTAAAATTTTGGGTCAAAAACTACTCTAAGTTCGTTATCTATGGTTAATGGCATATTTTCCCACGACCTAGCCTTGCTCTGAAGATGTCGGTTCACCATATTCGACAGACTTTTCCTTCTTGAAAATGTCTATTACAAGCTTTACGTTTTTCACCTCAACAGTTAGTTCTTCACCTTCCTCCTTAACATCAAATGATACTTCGCCCCTAATTTTGAGTAGATAGTCTTCGGGCAATGGCAGCTCATAGCCGTTTCTTATTAGGGCTGTAGCTACCTTATATGAGAGGAGTTTGGTAAGCTTCCTTCCAATCTTATTTATTTTAGACTTGTCCAGTCCTGCAAATGCGTCCTTAAGGGGTCTTGAAATACCTACTGTTATAATGTATGCGGGATCATTTGCTGCTCTCGTAGAAAACTTTATTGTAACCATTGTTTCCAACCCCAACTTTTCTATAGTATGCTTTAAAATTTAAACTTGAACCTAGGATTCTTCATAAGCAAAACTATAGGCTGCTATAGCTACTTGTCCTAAGGCTATTCCTCCATCGCCGGGTGGAACCTTTCTGTTAACGAAAACTTCTATGTCGTTTTCTTTAGCTACATCCACTATTGCTTTAAGTATTATGTCGTTTACTGCTGCTCCACCGCTCACAGCTATTATAGGCTTTGTTGAACATGTTTTAACAGCTTTAACAGCTACCTTACCGAGTGCTTCACCTAATGCATATTGGACATGATAGGCTAATATCCTCTTGTCGATGCCCTCCTCAAGTTTCTCTATCATATTTAACATTAAATCTGAAGTGTCAATAATGTATTCGCCTTTTTCCTGTATAATTTTAGCCTCTAATTCGCTATTTCCTTCAGGTTCTTTAGCGTAAGCTTCAAGCTTCATTGCTGGTTCTCCTTCGTATGTTCTTTCAAAACATATTCCTAGTAAGGCAGATGTTGCGTCCAAGAATCTACCTATGCTTGATGTTTCAGGCGCTGTTCTAGATTTTAGCTGATACAATATTGCTCTTAGCTCTCTTGTACCATACTTTAATTTGTTAACTAGGTTTGTTTTGCTTAGGAATCTAAGTATTTCCTCTTCATCGAAAATGGAGTAAAGTATTCCGATAAGCATCCTTATAGGGTATTTTGTAGCTAAATCTCCTCCCGGCATTAGCTGGTATTTTAAATGTCCGAATCTTCTGAAACCCTTATATGATGTTACGAGTACTTCTCCACCCCATATCCTACTATCTATTCCGTAACCGACTCCATCAATGGCTATACCGACTATTTCCTCATGAGGTTTCATGTAGTTTTCAGCCATTACTGAAACTATGTGTGCATGGTGATGCTGTACTCTTAGATGAACTGAACCGTACTTATCAGCGTATTCTTCGGCAAGTCTCGTTGTAGCATAGTATGGGTGAAGATCTGAAACATAAACTGCCTCATTTAAATTAACTCTATAGGCTTTACATAGGAACTTTAATGCTTCATCCATAAACTCCAACGTTTCGTAGTCGTCGACGTCGCCTATGTACTGAGTTAGTATTGCCCTGTTTTTAATGAGAATAGCTCCTGCTGTTGCTAATTCTGCACCAAAGGCCACTATGGGGTTTTTAACTTCAATAGGTAATGTAAACCATTTGGGAGCGTAACCTCTACTTCTTCTTAGGAACGCGGGCTTGCCTAGTGTTAGTCTTACAACACTATCGTCAACTCTGTTAACTATTCTCCTATTATGTAGTAATATGTAATCAACATATTTTGAAAGTTTATTTAAAGCACATTCGTTCGTTATGCACATGGGTTTTCCTTTAGGGTTACCACTTGTCATGATTAAGTATTTGTCTTTAGTGTACATTAATAGAATGTAGTGTAGGCCAGTATAGGGAAGCATAACGCCTATTGTACTTAGCCCTGGAGCTACATACTCGGAAATAGGAGTATTTTCTCTCTTAGGTAGGAGAACTATTGGTTTCTGAGGGGAGAGCAATAGCTCCTCTGCTTCTCTAGGCACATAGGCTATTTTCTTAACAACATCAATATTTAACGCCATGAGCGCAAATGGCTTTTGAGGTCTTCTCTTTCTCTCACGTAGCGTAAGAACTACTTCGTCATTTGTAGCTAAAGCTGCTATATGGAATCCTCCTAAACCCTTTATTGCTACAATGTATCCTTCATCTATGAGCTTAGCAGCAAATTTTATTGGATCCTCTGTTTCAACGAGTTCCCCTGAATTATCAACTAACCAAACCTTTGGTCCACACTTGGGACAGCTTATTCCTTGAGCATGGAATCTTCTAATATTTTCTGGGTCTCTATATTCGCTTAAGCACTCTTCGCATAATGGGAAATCTCTCATTGAAGTGTTTTCTCTATCGTAAGGTATTTTCTCTATTATTGAAAATCTTGGGCCGCACCAAGCACAGCTGTTAAATGGGTACATGTACCATCTGGAATTTCTATCTAGAATTTCTCTTAAGCAGTCATCACATATGCCTATATCTGGAGGTATCATTGAGAACATCTTAGGGTTCTTACCGCTTTTCAAAATAGAAAACTCTTTGAAAACTTTAGGTTTAGACTCCTCTATTTCAAGTATTTCTATTTCGGCTGGGGGAGGTTTCTCTATAACGAGGTCCCTTATGAAGCTTAATATGTTCAGTAGAGAACCTTCAACATGGATTTCTACTTCACTACCGCCTAGGTTCTTAACGTACCCCTTAATCCCATTTTTAACTGCTATTCTATACACGAACGGTCTAAAACCTACCCCCTGAACTATTCCTGAAACTCTAAGTTTTAAAGCAACATTTTCCTCCATAAGCACTCCACTTATTTGGCATTGAAGTAAGCTAATATAAGTTAGTAATTGCATATGCTCTATAGAGCACTACGTAGATAACCTATAATATTTTGTTCGGTGAAGAAAGGATTTAAGAGGGTATTTAAAATGTGTCTAGGTATACCCGGTGTCGTTGTTGAAGTAAAGGAATTAACTGCAATAGTGGATTTCGGAGGAGTTAAAAGGGAAGTTGATAAGCTCCTCGTACCTGATGTTAAACCCGGAGATTACGTTATAGTTCATGCTGGAGCAATAATTTCTAAACTGAGCCGCGAAGAAGCTGAAAAAACAATTGAAGCTTGGAAAGAAGTTTTAGAAGCACTTAAAGTTTAACACTTCTCCTTGAAAAGGACAAGTAGAATTATTAGTAATCCTGCCGCTATAGCTAATCCTCCTAAAACACTTCTTAAAATAAGCTTTATTTCCGGGAAAACAAGTACTCCTATCAAGATTAGCATTAACCCTAAAATTATTAGTCCTTGTTCACGCTGTGTTGTTTTCTTAGTTACAGGCTTTGCTTTACCAACATGTTCAGCAGGCTTCTTAGGTATAATGGCACAAGCCAGAATGTAGAAGAGTACTGCTGCGGTAGGATTTATTATGAAGAAAAGTACGAAAACTATTCTTATAATTGTCGGATCAATGTTAAAGTACTCTCCTAATCCACCACATAAACCGCAAATTATTTTGTCCTCCGTTGATCTGTAAAGTCTTTTTTCTTCAGACATAGTATTCAGCCTTAGCATATTCTTGGAACTATTTCTCCAACGGGGGTCTCAATTACTCTTAAACCTCCAGTTATTGTTTCTAAAAGCACGTATCCTTCCTTACCTTTCTTTGCTTCACCTATTATTGCGGCATCCCTATATCCCTTACTTCTCAGTGCATCAACTAACTCTTCTGCTTTCTCCGGTGAAACGGCAATTAACGCTCTACCTTCAGATGCTAGTGTGAGGGGGTCGACACCTAACATTTCACAGTAAGCTTTAACGTTCTCTCTTAACGGTATATTTTCCTCTTTAACAATAATTGTTAGCTTAGATTTCTTAGCCCACTCGTTAAGGGCCATAGCCAATCCTCCTCTAGTAGGATCTTTTGCTGCATGTATTCCCCCTATTTCAAACGCTGTTTCCATAGCCTCAATTATCGGGGCGCAATCGCTAAGAATGCTTTGATCTTCAACACCGATGCCTGATTGCGCAGTTAGAATTGCTGCTCCATGCTCCCCTATAGTTCCTGTTATCACTATTTTATCTCCCGGTTTAATATTGTAATCCGAAATTAACCTATCCTTAGGTATTATTCCTAAGCCTGCCATTGTTATCACTATTTTGTCAAGTTGTCCTTTAGGCATAACCTTAAAGTCGCCACCTATTAATGCTACACCGTATTTTTCAAGTATTTCACGCATTGAAGAAACTATTTCATCTAAAAGTTTAATTTCAAATCCTTCCTCGACAACTACACTATCCATTGTTGCTATAGGCTTAGCTCCCATAACTGCTAGGTCGTTTAATGTTCCTGTTGCAGCTAGCTTACCTATGTTCCCCCCAGGGAAAAATATTGGGTTAACAGTGTAGCTATCGACAGTTATTGCTAAATAGTTTCCATCAGGAAGAGGAATTGTTGATGAATCTTCAAGTTCATCTAAGCCGAAGCCCGAAGAAACCTTCTTAATCCTAAATTTCCTAACAAAAAAGCTCTCTATTATTTCGGATGTTTCTCTACCGCCAGCTCCATGAGCCAAAGTTATTTTTTGAACCCTAACCATTCATTAAGCCTCCTATCCCCTTTAAACTCAGACTATTGAAAGCGCATTTTATGTGAAACCTAAGTTGGCACATATAGTATATTGTTAGTTGAAAATATATTTTACAGGAACCCGAATCTCTAAACTATGATGTGAGAGAGTAATGCGGGTGAATAGTGGGAACCTGCATGAGGGACTTAGGAAAATAATTAGGATGTTTAGAGAATCGGAGCTTCTTAGGGAAGCCGTTAAGAAAATACATAAGCTAGCTCCTTTAGCTCTAAGAAAAATTGATGGTGATAAGATAAAGATAATGCATGTTTGTGGAACACATGAACATACAATAACATATTATGGTTTAAGAAGTCTTATGCCGGAAAATTTAGAGCTTATTGCAGGACCCGGATGCCCCGTATGTATAGCTCCAACAAAGGTTATCGATGAGTCCATAGAGTTAGCGTTAAACTACGAAGTCACATTGCTAACCTACGGAGACATGTATAAGGTTCCCGGAACCAGTATGAGCCTAGCTGAAGCAAGAAGCTTAGGAGGAGATATTAGAATAGTTTACGGATTCCTTGATGCTTTAAGAATAGCTAAAAGGAATCCTAAGAGAACACATGTTTTCCTAGCAGTAGGCTTCGAAACAACCCAGCCAACAGTTGCTAGCCACATAGTATTAGGGACAGTACCTAGCAATCTAAAAATACTTGTCGCCTATAGATTAACCGTTCCAGCGGTACATTACGTTTTAAACCAACCAGATATACCGTTAAATGGAATAATCGCTCCAGGCCATGTTACCGCAATTACAGGTGCTAAAGCATGGAAATTCCTACCTGAGGAGTACGAATTACCTGCTGTTGTAGCTGGTTTCGAACCTTTAGACGTAATCCTAGCTGTCCTCGAAATACTTAGGCAGATTGTTGAGGGCAAACCTAGGATATTTAACGAATATTCTAGAGTTGATAGTTGGGAAGGTAACATTATTGCTCAAAAATACGTTAAAGAAGCTTTTGATGTTGTTGATGCGCACTGGAGAGGTATAGGTGTCCTCCCTAAGAGCGGTTTGGAGCTAAAAGATAGTTATAGGAATTTCGATGTTCACTCAGAATACGATGTAAAAGTACCTAAGTCTATAGACCTACCCCCAGGATGTAGATGCGGAGATGTAACGTTAGGTAAAGCTGTTCCTACAGACTGCCCATTCTTCATGAAAACTTGTACTCCAAACACACCATACGGTCCATGCATGGTTTCATCTGAGGGAACATGCGCAGTTTGGGCTAAGTTTGGAGGTGGAGGAAAGATTAAGGAATTAGCTAAGATTCTTGGTTTGAAACCCTAAATGGATTCTGCAGTTCTCTTCTCCAACTTCTCTATAGCCTTAACCACTCCAAGTATTATTGCTTCAGGCTTAGGGGGGCATCCGGGAACGTAAACATCAACTGGAATTACTTGGTCTATTGTTCCAGCTAAGGGATAGTTATCTGTTGTAAACACATTACCCGAGATAGCACATGAACCTATAGCTACTACCGCCTTAGGTTCGGGAACCTGCTGGTAAACTCTAAGAAGTCTCTCTCTTGAATGCTTGGTCATTTGTCCTGCTATTAACAGTATATCGGCGTGTCTAGGGCTTGGGGCTAGAAGTATACCGAATCTTTCAACATCATATCTAGGTGTTATTGCAGCAGCTATTTCAATATCGCACCCATTACATAGGCCACCTGCTGGTGCATGATATAACCACACGGATTTTTTCCGTGCCCACTTAGCTAGGGAGCATAGGAAACATTTTCTTGAACTCATGTCTTCTCACCTTTAACAAGAACTCTAATCAGAAGCTTTCTGAGTTCAGGAATATTTTCTATTTTATGTCTACATTCTCTACATACTGTTAAGAAAAAGTCTATTTCCTCAGGCCCTACTATATCACCCATTTTCTCTATGAGGTTCTTCCTTATCCATTCAGCGTGCCTAACTGTTATGATTGGTTTGCCACATAACTTACACTTAACCATATCATGCGTAACTGTTGATTTAAAGGCAAATTTGTCCTCTGAGGGGATACCGTACTTTTCCATTAAATGTATCGCATCTACGGGACATGCCTCCTCACATCTAGCACAGAATGTGCACTTACCATACCATACTTCAAGAGCTCTCTTACCGTCTTTTTCAGTAACAGTTATTGCGTCTGCTGGACACACATGAGCACATGCCATACAGCCCATGCATTTGTCTTGGTCATAAACTGGCGGTCCACGGTATTTCTTCGGGAAGTACGGTTTGGTAGCTGGGAAAGCCTCTGTAACGGGGCTTGTGAAGTACTTTAAAGCCTCTTTAATAATGCTTGACTTCATTTTAGAACACCAACCCCGCACAAACTCTTATAGCATCTATTAGTGCAAGTGCTGCGGCAATCTTCCATAGAGGCCATCCCGCTTGCTCAATACGTAATCTAGGATTGATTACGTCAATAAATGCGAATATGAGTGCAAAAAGTACGATCTTGCCTATGAATATTAGCGCGTCCGCTACGATATTTCCTATTAGTGGCCATCCTAGGAATAATGTTGCTGCTAAAGCTGAAACTGCTAGCCACTTAAACACTTCGCTTAATTCAAAGAGGGCTCTTAATGAACCTGAGTATTCCGTGTAAGGTCCCGCTACGATTTCTGTTTCAGCATGTGGTATATCGAATGGTCTTTTAGCTAACTTTGCTTGTGCCGCTATTAAGAAAGCTATGAATGCTAAAGGCAGCCTTATGGCGAAGGGTCCATGAAGTGCTTGTTCCTCAACGACCCCGCTTACAGAAATAGAGTTCGCTAGGGCAAAAACTGTAGCTGCCGAAAGCCATAGCGGTAACTCATACCATACAAGTAATGAAGCTTCCCTTCCCGAACCTACAATACCATATGGGCTACCCGAAGACATCCCACCAAATATTATTGCAAAAGTAGGTACTGTCAGTAAGTACAGCAAAACTATTGCATCACCTAAGAAGCCTAGCGCCGACTCCTTACCGAAGAATGGAAGTAAAAGTATTGCCGAGAACAATGCTGCAAGCGAGATCATAGGTGCAGCTACGAATCCTATCTTCCATGCTCTCCACGGTATAATCGTTTCCTTAATTAAGAGTTTAAACACGTCAGCATAAGTCTGGTACCATGGAGGCCCTCTTCTCCCCTCAAGTCTGGCCCTAACCTCCCTATACATCCAAACAATTATTCCTCCAAATACTACTGAAAATATTAACCCGGGATATACAAGTATTTCAGCTAAGGCAATAAGCAAGGGTATAATGTACATTACAGTCTCACCCTCCTCCTAATGAAGTCTTGCAGGAGAACGATTCTTTCACGACCACTTCTTAGATCAACAACAACAAGCCTATCATTGCATGTTAAACACGGGTCAATGCTTATAATTATTTGTGGAGCATCGGCAAGCTTGTTTCCTAGAAGCATAGGCTTAGTTGCGGGAAGATTTACGAAAGTTGGCGTTCTAAGCTTTATTCTCTCTGGAATATTAGTGTAATTCGACTTAACATAGTATATTAGTTCCCCTCTTGGAGCTTCGGCTCTTCCTATATCCTCGCTTGGGAAGGGGTATGGTAAATCAGCTATTAGTTTACCTTCAGGCATGTTTTTAAGAGCTTGCCTTATTATCTTAATTGATTCTAAGGTTTCCCTAAGTCTGACCATGATTCTACCGTAAACATCGCATGTGTCTTCAACACATACTTCAAAGTCGAAATCTTCAAAGTTAATGTATGGATCATCCTTTCTAATATCCTCTTCTATTCCTGAAGCTCTAGCTGTAGGTCCTACTACGCAGTATTTTCTAGCTTCCTCCTTTGTTAAAACACCTACCTCGGATGTTCTAGCTTTTATTGTTTTATCTTCTTTAACAGCTTTTATTAGGTAAAGTGTTCCTTTTTCAACAATCTTAAGTTTCTCTTCAATGTATTTTGCTAGTTCAGGTGTAATATCTCTTCTAACACCGCCGATAGTGTTTACTGAGTAGTTAACTCTGTTTCCGGTAAGAGTTTCTACAACATCCATTATTGCCTCTCTAGTAGCCCATGAGTGCATAAATAGTGTGTCGAAACCTATAGCGTGCATTGCGACACCGAACCATAGTAAGTGGCTATGGATTCTATTTGCTTCATGCTCTATTACCCTAATATACTGCGCTCTCTTAGGCACATCTATTCTTAGGCAGTTCTCAACAGCAACACAGTAAGCTGTTGTGTGAGCATCAGAACATATTCCACAAACTCTTTCGAAAAGCTGAACATTTCTACGATAGCTTCTCTGCATAGCTAATTTCTCAATACCCCTATGGTTGAAACCAGGTTTAATAAGTGCGTCAACTATCCTCTCACCATCAACGTAAACTTTGTAGAAGGCTATTTCCTCTAAAGCAGGGTGGTAAGGACCTATAGGTATTGAGCATACTTTACCTTCAACCTTTTCCATGGCTAGCTTCCACCCTCAACAAGTTTTTCAAAGACCTGTCTAACAGGTGACCTATGTAGCCTATCGAATTTCATCTTTAAGGGGTCAAGTCCAAAAGCTATAGCTAAAAGCTCAGCTAAGTGTAGAACCGGTAAATCATACTTTATATTCTTCATAGACCTAAGTTTTATTTGGCTATACTCAAATCTTATAAGGCACTGTGGACATGGAGTTACAAGACAATCGACATCCAACGATTTAATACTCTTTAATCTAACCTCAGATCTCTCTAGGATGGCTTTTTCATCGTTTATTGTTGATAATACGAATCCGCAACATAATCTCTCTAAACCATCCCTAACTATTTCAACTCCAAGTGCTCTTAAAATTTCATCCATCATTCTAGGTTTTTCCCAAACATCTCCTCCGGGTTCTGTTACGAAAAGATGGCATCCATAATGTACAACGACCTTAAGCCCGCTAAGAGGCTTAGCTACGTTTTCGGATACCTTATCTAATCCAACATCTCTATGTATTACTTCTACGAAATGTTTAACATTACTTCCTATTTTTGTCGGTAAACTTAGCTTTTTAAGGATGTCAAGAGTGTCTCTAGCTAGGTCAGGCCTATGCTCTATGAAGTGTTTTGCTTCAAAGAAGGATTCAAAACAGCCATTGCATGGTGTGAGAACATCTAGTCCGTACTTAGTTGCTATTGCAAGGTTTCTAGCTGAGATAGTTAGCTAAGCTTTGAAATCTCCTACGCTAGTAATTTTAGGTGGACAGCATGATAGTTCAGGTATTTCTTGAAGTTCAACATTTAACTTGTTTAGAACATACCTAATACTATATTC
>JAGGUY010000011.1 GCA_021158265.1 Thermoprotei archaeon | reverse complement strand
TGAAGAACCTATTCTTTTCGTAGCTAGAGGCGAAGAAGACGAATTGCTAAGTAGAACGTGGATAACAAACTATGTTTCCTTTACTGACGGAGGAGATCTTATGGCTAAAGTTTCGAAAATAATTAGGGAGAGAAAATATCGGAAAATAGGATTGGAATATGGTGTTGAAAGAGATGCATACATACTCTTCTATGAAATGTTTAAGAGATTAAACCCTCACGTTAAAGTTGTTGATATTTCAGAAATCATAGCCGGCATGAGAATGATCAAAGACCCGTACGAGATAGAGGCTTCTAAAAGAGCTAGCGAAATAGCTAAGAAGGTAATGGAGAAAGTAACTAACATATTAAAGCCTGGCATGAGTGAAACAGATATTGTTGCAGAAGCATACTACTACGCATTCAAATATGGTTCTGAAGAACCAAAAATCCACGTGAATATAGGGCCTAACCCTAGGGTACATGC
Source organism: Thermoprotei archaeon (assembly GCA_021158265.1). Classification (GTDB taxonomy): domain Archaea; phylum Thermoproteota; class Thermoprotei_A; order EX4484-217-1; family EX4484-217-1; genus DRYM01. The sequence continues at coordinate 9,654 of JAGGUY010000011.1, read as the reverse complement.
CGAACCGTTCAGAGATGTAAAAGTAAATGAGAACTCCATTGTAACTATCGTCCTAGGTGTTGATTACGATTTCTACTACGTTAACATGTCTAGAACTATTGCTTTAAAAGAGAGTGGAGAAGTTAGAAGAGTCATGGAATGCGTGAGGAGTGTTTATGATCTGGCATGTAAACTTACAAGAGCTGGGATTAAACCAATAGCTGTTATGAAAGAATTAGATAGGGTCTATAGCGAGTTTAAGTGTATAGACTATAGGGTTTTAGGGTATATTCATGGTGTAGGGTTGCAGGTTGAGGAGAAACCTATAACTACGATAGTTCCTAAGCATAGGTTCGTAATGTTGAAGGAAAACATGGTTGTTGCTTTCATACATACCCCATTAATGGTCAAGGGTGTCGGCCAGGTAAAGCATGAAGATACATTCATAATACTACGTGATGGTTTAGAGAAAGCAACTTAGCTTAACCTTCTCCTATATTTTTCTACGAGTTCTTTAGCGTAATCAAACCTTATTCTCCCTTCCTGCACCATTTGCTCGGCAATTATATCTATTAGTTCTCCAGTAGCTCCAGCCATCATGGCTAGGTTTTTAGCGTGAAGCTTCATGTGACCTCTCTGTATGCCTTCGGTAATTAGCGCTCTTAGAGCAGCAAGATTTTGAGCTAAACCTACAGCAGCCATAATCTCAGCTAATTCGCTAGCTTTCTTTACTCCAAGTATCTTCAAAGCTATTTTAGCTATTGGATGAACTCTTACGGCCCCTCCAACAACACCTACTTGAAGCGGTATTTCCAATGTTCCTACGAGGTATCCTTCTCTATCTATCTCCCAACTACTGAGAGGCTTGTATCTTCCTGTTCTCGCTGCGTAAGCATGTGCTCCAGCCTCTATTGCTCCATGGTCTTGTGCTGTAGCTAAAGCTACCGCTATTATCCCGTTCATTATTCCCTTATTATGCGTTACCGCTCTATAGGGATCTACTTCAGCAAGTAAGTATGCTTCAACTATTTTCTCCGCAACATCGATTCCTCCAACATTTTCAGGGCTTGTTCTAGCCTAAGCTCTAACAATGCGGTAGGTTGCATAGTTTGAAATTATCCTTAGCCTTGCTTCACCACCACTTATTTTCTCTAGGAGAGGAGCGATAGCCTCAACCATAGTGTTAACGGCATTTGCACCCATAGCGTCTAACACATCAACTATTAAGTGAACAACAACTACTGACCCACGGCTGGTTTCAACAACCCTTACTTCAATATCCTAGCTCTGCCACCTAACCTTACAAGTACTGGGTCTTGCTGATTAGCTAACTCCAATATTTCCCCTTTCCTTTCAAGTATTTTGAAAGCAGCATACCTCGGAGATGAAACCTTGACTAAGTGAACCTGCCCTATCATGTATTGGGGACCGGATTTAGCAATTATCCCATCTCCCTCCCTAAGCATTTTAGCAGCATTACTTGCAGCAACAACACTACTTTCCTCGATAACCATGGGGACAAGATTGTCCTTACCGTTAATTCTGAAATTAACTGCTACAGCAAAAGGATAAGACATTGCTCCAATAACGTTTTCTATCATTGAATCGGCAATTTTACGTTCAAGATTTCCAAAATTGCTTAGAAGAGAAACTTCTTCACCGCTAAGATTAGCCCACTCCTTCACAGCTTTTAGCCTTTCATCTAAGGGTAACTTATAAAATCCTGAAATACGGGAGGATCTAGCCATAAAGATCCGCCTACGTAAACATTGGTAAAGGATTAGATATAAGGTGTTATGTTTTACTCCAAGCTATATTGATGGATGTACTTGTTTAACGCTATTGTTAATCATTAAAAGATTTTCAGATTAAAAATTGGTGCGAAAAATTGAATAAAATATTAAAGCGTAATCTATAATTAGTTCCAGTATAAAACTATTTTAATTAATAATTCAAAATATTTTTTGAAAGTATATAGTGTTAATAGGTTTTTCTTTTGCTTTTCGATAAGTAGTCATTTCTAGATAAGTGGTTAGATATTCTACTGCTAGTAGATTCTAAACTTTAGTTTTTAGTTAATTTTTTCACCTAAAAAGTACATTAGATAATAGTGACGTTTACGAGGTGCTTTAGTTTGAGCGAAGAAAAAATAGTATTAGAAATAACGCTACCTAAAGGCGATGGAATCTACGAGTACAATGATACGCTAATTGTTAAAGGCGAGGAATTTATTCAGAAAGTAGCATCAGCTCTATCATCATTAACGAGAATAAAGATACTTAAGTTCGTAAGAGAAAAGCCGGTAAACATAGCTGAAATAGCTAACATAATCTCGCAGAGTAAAGCAAACGCTTCAACGCAAATAAGGATCTTAGAGAACGTTAAACTTCTTAAACCGTGGTATGAGCCGGGGATTAAGGGGATAAGGAAGAAGGCTGAAAGTAATATCAAGAAAGTTCTTTTAATACTAGAATAAACAACGAATGAAGCGAAACTATGCACGTGGAGAAAACATAGAATTCATAATTATTCATTTTTTAATAAGAAATATACGCTTTCTCTCTCAACACCTATGGCCCTCAGGACTCTCTCTAGATAATTCTCACTTGATTTAATGATTATACAAAATCCGCAGAATATTTCGTATGCCATAGTGTTTCCATTTTTAGCTATTTTCTTCGCTAACATCCTAACAGTGTTTCTTACTTCAGGTATGTTCTCCAAAGCCTTAGTTATTTTTGAAGCCCTTTTGCCGTAAAGATAGTAGTTTATGGATGCTTGAGTTATACCTAAAATCTTAGCGGCCTCCATTTGCGTCTTAGAATAGTTGCTGATGAGCTCCTTAGCCAATAACGTTCTTAATGCTGGCAAAATACTTCTCACATAGACTTCACAAAATGTTTTCAAAACCTACAACCTCACTTAACTTCAACTAAACAGTCTTTATACCATAAATTTACTTAACGAATAATTTATGCTTTTAGGGTTAACTAGTTCGAAATGAGACCCCAACTAAACCCTGCATATATGGTAATACTTTCGCTACACCAATGGAACATGAAGTAGAAGCTCTTACAGCTATTCCGATAAATCTTTTAACTTAAGATTTCATACCTTAATTTGCTGGTGAATTTATGTAATGGAGAAAATTCCAATAATAGTGAGAATTAATGAAGCAAAAGCGTTATCCGATGAAGTAAGGGCTTTCATACTTGATCTTCTAACTGAAAAGCCTATGAGTGTTCACGAAATAGCCGAGAAGCTTAAGAAGAAGGGTATGTACAGGAACATTAACACGATAAGATACCATATTCAAGTTCTTAAGAAAGCTGGATTAATAGACCTTGTAGCAACAAAGGAAATTAAAGGTGGCGTTTTGAAACACTATGCTGCTAGGAAGAAAGTGTACCTTTTTGAGGTCCCAGAGGACATTGCTAAAATCCTTGCACCCATAACCGAGAAATACTATGATAAGTTGAAGAAACTTATTCTAGACATTCTTAGAGATAATAGAGAGATAATAATTGAAGCTGCAAGAAAACTTAAGCCATGCCCATACTGTATAACTAAGCATTTCGCAGAATACGTTGTTTTAGAATCGCTAAGGCTAACATTGGGTAAGGTAATACATGATCCTGAGGTTAAATCCGAATTAGAAAAGTTTAAGGTTGAAGAGGAAGAGCCAAAATAGGCTCATTTAAATCTTTCTTCTAACCACACATTCCCTCTAGGATGGTAGCCTAGTGATTCCCAAAAACCATCCATGTACTTATCCGTTAAGATTATTTTTGAAACCTATTTGGCTCCTTTCCAACCGTATAAATGAGGTATGAATATTCTAGCCGGAAATCCCTGTTCTAAACTAAGAAATTCACCATTAATTTTCAATATAAGCAATGATTTCTCACTTAGGAAGTCACTAATGGGAATAACTGTTGTATAGCCATCAAGTGATTCAACATAAGCCCATTTAACATTAGGTAAGATGTTATTTTCGCCTACAAGCTTTCTTAAGGGAATACCTTCCCAAACAATATCCTTTGCACTCCAACCTGTGACGCGGTGGAAATCAGCAATAAGTCTGACATGTTTCATGCTGAGTAATACATTATATGTGTATTCAAGCTTTTTTCTAACCAATCCTTCAACAGTAAGTTTCCACTTTCTAACATCAACTTCTGGCTGGCCTAGAATTCTGTAAATTACGAAGTTATGCATGTACTTCTGTCCATGGGGTGTATTACCGCTAATTGTGGAGTCTCTACATACTCTAGGCTCTGAAGCACTCTTGACTGTTCTTCTATAGGGTACTTTCTTTCCTATAACAAATGATATTGAATGCACTATGTTTTCTTTCACTACAACCCTTACACTAACATATCCACTATAGTTCCTTAAGAAAATCCTGAACCTATATAGCATGTAGTTTGTCCCTATAGGTTCATTATCGACGAAAACGATGCTCTCTATTATACGTGAGTCTATGAGGTTAAGTTCGGAGATAATATTGAAAATTAACTCCTTTAAATTCTCTACGCTCTTAAATAGCTTATTAACGTTTAGACATGTAACTACAGCCTTAACATTCTTTTTCCTAAGGCTTTTACTAAAGGTTTCAAAACACTCCATAACCTTATACTCTCAACATGTGTTCTTATCTAAATGCACGGTAATCTTAATTAGAGAATACTTTTAATTTTATCCTTAAACTAGGGGGTGCATGTTTAAATTGTCTGGGATTGAAAGAGTTAAGGAATTTATTAGGAAGTATAATGTTAAAGCGGAAGTTCTTAAATTCGAAAGTACCGTTGAAACTGTTTCAACCGCTTCTAAGGCTTCAGGTTATCCTGAACGTAGGATTCTTAAGACATTAATTGTTTTTGCTGATGGAAAACCCTATGTAGCTATTGTTAGAGGGGATAAGAAACTTGGTTTTAAGAAGTTCGCTAAAGCTGTTGGTGCGAGAAGAGTAAGGTTAGCTAAAATTAATGAAGTACTGGGTATTGTTGGTGTTAAACCTGGCGAAGTTAGTCCTCTTCTTGAAAATATACTTAAACTCCCTGTAATACTTGACGATAGCATATTGGAGGAGGAGACAGTTCTCGTTGGTGGAGGCTCATTAAACCACTTAGTCAAAATAAATGTTAGCGAATTAATACGTATCTTAAACCCTAAAATAGCTAAAATTACAGCATAAACATACGAAGAATTCTTTGGAAATGGAAAAATATGGCTCATACCTATATGAAGACTAAAGAGCTAGGTTAAACCCATTCTTTTCAAAGTATCTTTTCCAATCGATATTTCATATGCTCTTCTTAAGCTTTCCTTAGCATGTTTAAGTCTTGGATGGTATATCCAGTCCATAACAGTGCCTTTTGCCTTAGTAACACCTGTTCTTTCAATAAGCTCTTTGAAGAAGCCTCCAGCTAAACCTTCAGCTATTGCGGCATATCCTTGTGCTGCTTCCTTAGAGATTTTAGCACCTTCAAGCCCTTTAAGCTTAGTTACTGGCGCTATATCTCCTAAACGCTCTTCAATAATCTTTCTTATCTCGGTGATTAGTGTAAGCCTTCCGGAAATAATAATCTCTTTAGGATTCTTCTGAACAGTAAGCATTGCTCTAACGTTTTTCTCGATAGACTCAAACATAGCTTCTAAAGCAGTGAAGAAAGGTTCCTCATGTTCTAAATATCCCTTCACCACTCGTTCTAAATCTACTGTCCCCGTTATAGTAGCTACGCCTCCGTAGAAAACGTCTGATCTTTCCCAAACTTTTCCAGCAACAGCTATTTCAGCATCTAGAGCTCCTATTGTAAGGAATCCTGTATGTATAAGTGTTCCTCCGAATCCATCAACTATTTTTCCTTTACCCACCGCTATTACTGCATTATATCCGAAACCCATTTCGACCAAAATAAAACTGGTTTCACTATACTCGACACCAAGTCTTCTCGCTTGATCGTAAATTGCTAAGAAGGCTATAGCCATTTTATCGGCAGTACCCATGTCTAGCTTGTTTATCTTTCTAAACTTAGGTACTGTAGGCAACAGTATTACTGATGGAATATAGCATACCGGGAGCTTTCTCCTCCAAAATTCAATAACAACCTTAGATAATGCATCATAAACGGCCATACCGAGTTCTCCGCGCTCAACACCTTTCGCAATGTCTTCCTTCTTCGTTAGCAGTAGTATTTCCGTGGAGAAAATTTCTGGATCTATAATGTCCTCATTAAACACTAAAGGTGTACCGTAACCTGACGGCCCAGCGATTAGGTCTACTTCGCCTGCTTCTTCAACAGCTTCAATAATTAATGAAGGATTCCGTGCTATATCAACGGTCTCAATAGATTTTTCCCAAATAACCTTGTCTCCTTCTACAACAACAATATCGAAACTTTTCGTTCCAGGATCTATACCTAAGCCTTTAACCATAGAAATCTCCACAGTAAAAATACTAATTATTAACTTCTTAAGAGCAACTCTTTTAAATAGTAAATACCAGTCTTTATGGTAAAATATGGTCGGGAGACTTTGGATAATGGTGTGTGAAAAAATAGTTAAAGTAAATGAGACATTAGCTAGCGAGGTAGCTTCAGTAATAAATGAAGCAAATTGCATGTACTACAGATTCATAATTCCTGGAATTCACTTCAAATACCCTATAGTTGAAGTTGAGGAAATAGCTAATTACATGAAATCTATGGAGTTCTTTGCCTGCATAGTTCGTGAAGAAATAGTCGGGGTTATAGCGCTTAAGTCCTCTGGAAAGGAGGGCGTTGTAAGGTTCCTCTATGTTAAACCTGGTTTCCAAAGGAAAGGCATAGGCTCAGAACCCCTAAGGTTTCTGGAGGATTATGCTAAAGGTAAAGGATTAAGAAAGCTTAGCCTCGTAGTACACAGCAGAGCTTCATGGGCTATAAGACTCTACAGAAGCCACGGATTCGTCACTATAGGGTTTAGGGATAAAGGAGCATGGCTGGACTACATTATGATGAAAATTCTTTAATGCTTACGTCTCTTTGAAATTGCCACAGCTTTCTTAGTAAGGAGGTCTCCAAGCACCTTTTCTTCTTGCTGAAGACTATTCCAATACTTCAAGTTATAAATGCATCCGGGGTCTGGTGCCAGAATGTCTCTAAAGTAACCGTATGCTCTAGCCCTGCAGCCTCCGCATATGTTTCTGTAAGGACACTTACCGCAAAATCCTTTAAGAAGCTCCCTTCTTCTTAGCAGTAAGAGGGTTTTTGAAGTCTCCCATATTTCCCTAAACTCTTTCTCTCTAACATTTCCTACCTTAATTGGTAAGAAAACACATGGAACAACATCGCCGTTTGGCTGTATTCCTGCATATATCCTGCCAGCACCGCATCCTCCAACGAACTCGGCTAACGATTTAGCTATAGGATCGTTTCCAACATAGTAATGTGTAGGAGCAACCTCTTCTTCGCTGCTCATCTGCAATACTACTCTACCATACTGAGGAGCTGTAGCTTCTATTTCGAGCCCCCTACGCTTCATTTCCCTGTAGATTTTCCTTAGAAACTCCTCTCTTTCAATAGGGTCCAGATCCATGCTAACGATAGCTTCACCTCTTCCTACAGGTACAAAGTTGAAGAAAACAACTCTCTTCACACCTATGCTTTCAGCTAAGTCAAGTATTTCGTCAACTTCATTAACATTATGTTTTGTTATAGTAACCGCCATAGCATTGTTTATCCCAAGCTTTACAGCATTTTCTAGGGCCTTCACAGCCCTTTCCCAAGCCCCCTTCAACCCCCTAAATTCATCATGCTTATAAGGATATGCACTATCTATTGAAACCTCAACATATCTAAGACCTGCCTCCTTCGCTTTCCTTAGGTAATCTATGTTAGCAAACATCCAACCATTAGTTGCAACAGCAGCATACATTCCCCTGGCTGAAATAGCTTTAATCGTTATTAGGAAATCGGGATGAATCGTTGGTTCTCCGCCGCTTAATGCTATTGCTGCAACACCTGCTCTATCAAGTTCCTCCACGAGCCTCAGTTTTTCCTCCAGTGTTAACTCATTCGGTAAAGGTCTTGAAGCTCTCTGATAACAATGCTTACACCTCATATTGCACATGTTAGTAAAGTTCCATACAATAAGAAATGGTGAGGGAAGCTTTTGAGGAACGGTTACTCCATATTTAGCTATTCCTTCAAAAACCAATGAGATTCCTCGTCGAATAGCTGGGTCTTTTAAAGCCTCTTTAACCTCTTCCATATTACCTCTTAAAAACTCAACACCAAACTTCATTATACCGTTTATTAGCTCCATTACGAAGTGCGAATAAAGTGAGCAGTGAAGTCTTTCTCCAGATAATGAAGTAAGCGCTAAATACACTAGTGGCTTTCTAACGATTTCACCATCATATTTGCATGTAACCTTCTGGGATGCTAATTTGAGAAGAACTCTAGCTAATGGGTTACCTAAGAATATACGAATAGAGGTAAGTAATGAGCTTATACCGCTTCGTTTGCCCATTTCATATGACCCTCTTAAAAGCTTCAGCTAATACTTCAGAAGCTTCTCTCATCAGAATAGAGGCTATATCCTTCAACCTGCCTGCCCTAAACTCCCTCCAGATAAACTTGAATCTTAGATAGAATCGTCTATAAGCGTACTTTAACATTTTACCTAAATCAGTAAGCGTAAAGCGGAATCCTCTCATAACAGGCTTTATTGTAGTGTAGTGCTCCCAATTTCTATCAACAATTAACCCGAATCTTTCAGCAAATCTATAGAGCGGTGTTCCTGGATATGGTGTTAACACGGTGAACTGTGCGTAGTCAGGGTCAAGCTTTATTGCAAATTCTACGGTCTTCTTCATATCCTCTATTGTTTCCCATGGGAATCCTAAGATAAAGCTTCCGCTAGCAGCTCCCTTCACCTCCTTAACCCATTTAAAAGCCTTAATAGCCTGTTCTAAGGTTATTCTTTTACCTATCTTGTTCAGAGTGCTCTGAGATGCTGATTCAACACCAAAATACAGCATAACACAGCCATTATCGTAAAGTTTCTTAATAAGCTTCTTATCTACATGATCAACTCTGGAACCACACGCAAAAGTTATGTCAAGCCCTCTCTCCCTAATTTCCTTGATAAACTCCTCAACAAACCTTCTATTTAGTGTTAGTTCATCGTCAGCGAAAACTATCGATTTGGTACCGTATTTCTCGACTACATACTCTATTTCGTCTACTACTTTCTTAGCGGATCTAAATCTTACAAGTCTTCCCCAAAAGTACGATGTAGTACAATAAACGCACCCGTATGGGCATCCTCTACTCGCCATAACATGCGCTACCTTAATAGGCTTATTAAAAACGGTGTATTTATCCATAGGTAGTAAGTGCCTTGCTGGCCATGGAAGCTCGTCAAGATTAGATATGGGAGCCCTATTTTCCGTCACTACAAGCTCATTGTCAGATGTTTTATAAGCTATTCCTTTAATATTTTTTAGCATGGAGTAGTTAATGCCGTATTTCTCTATTACATTAGCTAGCTCTAATGTTGTATATTCTCCTTCAAACCTAACTACAATGTCTGCGCCTTCATTTAAAGCTTCTTTATACATGAATGTTGGGTGAGAGCCACCTACAATTATCGGTATTTCGCCTAGTTCCCTCTTTATCTCCTTTATTA
>JAGGUY010000016.1 GCA_021158265.1 Thermoprotei archaeon | reverse complement strand
GAGTAAATGTTGCACTAGGTTCTGATGGGGGATTCAAAACTGGAATAGATATTTTAGGGGAAGCAGTTGAATAAGTAACCGTTCATCCGAACTGTGCCTTCATTTATCAATTTGTGTCGAAGTGTATCAGGCGCGGTTGGGTTCATTACGGCTTTTCATTCCCAGCTCCCCGCCTACGGGAGCTGTGGCTCCCTTCGGCGAAGAGTGGTTCATCAAGAGTCCCCCTCACCTAGCTCATCGAGCTCATCCCCACTCCAAAAAGATGGTTTACAAGGACACCTATAAGTTTTCACAGCTTTGAGAGGCATAGAAAGACATAATTTGATACGGAAAGCTACAATCTAAAGATTCTACCCCGTACACGATAGAACAGCTATTCCAGCGGAGAAATTCCTTGTAATGGCAACTATAAATGGAGCTAAAGCGCTAATGTGGGAAAACGAAATAGGATCCATTGAGCCAGGTAAGAAAGCAGACTTAGTAATTGTAGACTTAAGTAGACCACATACAACACCAGTAAATGACCCATCAACAACACTCCTATACTCATCATACGGAGGCGACGTTTTAACGACCATTGTTGACGGAAAATTGCTTATGGAAAATAGGAGATTAGCTTATAAGAACTATGAAGAAGTACTTGAGAAAGCAATCGAGAAAACAGAGGAGATAATGGAGAAAATAAGGGCTTCTTGGAAAAAGTAAACTACTTTCTCCTCCTAATTAATACTGCTAAAACAAATACTGCCAAGAGTGACAAGGCAATAAGCAATTGAGTGCATGGTATTCTATTTTCCCCCGCCAATTCTTCTAAATCAATTTCGAAACCTCTTTCTCCTCCTTTTAAGGAATAGAATAGTATTTGATTTAAACCGCTAATAACCAATGATTCATTAGATAGCCATGATATGTAAAATCCGTCAACATTGTCCTTACAAACTATTTGTCCTTCACTATTGAAGAAGTAGAGCATGTACTTTCCACCAGGTTCCTGTATGGTTGTAGCTAATATGTGTCCTGAAGGATTCCAGGACAAGTAGCTTATTAAACTATTAAACGTTGTTTTCCAAATAATATTGCCTCGACTATCCATTACGGCAAGTTTACTTAGAGATTCATTAATATTAATGTAAGAGTAGCTTACGGCTAAAGATAAACTACCGTTAGGACTCCAGTCAAGTACTGCTGAAACATATGATACATTACCAATATTTGAGGCAATAACGTATCTTCCATTCAATACCCCATTTCCATCGTAAATTCTTACTTCAGCCACTTTAGGAGTTACAAAGAGTACCGCTAGCAATTCCCCGTTGCGATCCCATTTAGCCACTAATATGTGAGGTTCTTCTGGAGCTATTTCAAATAGCTTATTCTCCCAAAGTATTCCGCCGCTACCATTAAGCATAATGACTTTACCTGCTACAGTAAATGTTTGTTTAGAAAATGTTAGGGCTAGAGATGCAACATTATTTCCACGATTATTCCAGCTAACCCATGTTATTGAAGTATTCTCTATTTCCCTACTTTCCCACATTCTATCCGTGAAGTCAGGATTATAGGAAAATATTCTAACACTTTCTCTAGCAATATTGTGTATGGGGAAAGTTATTTGGTTTCCCTTAGGACTCCATGAAATAGGCCCTACGTTTTCGTAGGATTTTGCAGAGAATTTTCCAATTATCTTTCCTTTAACAACATCGTAAACCGCTATGTCATAGTTTTCGAAACTATCCTCGACCCTAAATGCTAATAATCTTCCATCATTACTCCATAGTGGATGAATGAAACCCTTAATTTTTCCCGAAACCCAAACTACACTACCATTACTTGAAACAATAGCTAGTTCCGAATAATACTTGCCTACTAAGACGCTTCTCCAATACAGCCCTACAGCCAATAGTTTACTTTTCGAATTCCATACAGCATATGTGTGTTCAGCATTGGTCTTTACAGTTCCAATCAAGCTTAAAGCTAAAAGCGGTTGTGGAAGTGCGAGTATGACCACTAAAGCTAGAGCCAATATTTTCCTTAACACCATAGTTTCTCAGCACTGCCTATACTACTGGAACATAAGGCTTATTAGATTTTAACTATTCTTCGAAAAATTAGGGTTTAGCGATGAATTTGTCTGAGATAGTAAGTATTCTGGAGGAAATAGTTAAAGCACCAACATACTACGTTATTGGAGCGATAGGCAAATACCTCATATACGCGTCGGACGAGCAAGGAATACTTGATCTTTGGAGTTTAGATGTTGAAACTTATGAGAAAACAAGACTAACCGAAGGAGGAATTCATTCGGCAGCAACTCCTCGTAGTGGAGCATCGGTAGCTGTTTATACTGTAGATGTGAGCAGCGGAAGAGAAATTCAGGAGATAAAAGCTATAACACCTACGGGAGAGAAGGTTAAGCTTCCAAAGCATCCGCTAACTAGGGTTTTCGGAATAGCTTATGATAATGAAAAAATAGTTTATACTGGCTCTACCGAGAAGGAAGTAGCTTTATACAACATTTGGTTTACTGGCGAAGTAGAGAAGCTTGCGACACTAAATGCTTTAGCTTTCGTAACAGATGTTGATGGAAAATACATTGTAGGCTACGGTAACTTACATGGTAACCCTAAGTCGTCAGAGCTTTTCATATACAATATTGAATCTAAGGAAATGAGAATCTATACTCCGAAGAAAGGCAGTGTTAATAAAGCACCAAAAATCATGGGCTCCAAAGTTCTCTTCGAAACCAACGCTTTCGATAAGGAAGGAGAACTTGTAATCTACGATATTGAAAGCGAAAACGTGGTTAAGCCGAAGTTTAAGTTCGAAGACTATGACAAATTCGCACCAGTAGAACATTCAAACTATGGCTGGACAGATGATGGGAGAATATGGGCTGTAGGTAAGCGTAATGGAGTAACAAAAATATTCATAGATGGAAAGGAAATGCCTACGCCGGAAGGTTATACTTCAAACATAGCATTAGTTAATGGCAAAATATATTTTGCACATTCATCATTAAAGGAGCCATACAGAATATTTGAGGTAGATGTTAAAACTAGAAGATTAAAGGTAATAGTTGATAGTTCTATTTCAACTAAGGTCAGAGAGAAATTTGGAAAAGTGAGCTTCATAAGGTATAGGTCATTTGATGGATTAGAAATTCCCGCCTACATAATTGAATCCTTAGCCGGGAGGAAGCCAGGTTCTACAGTGGTTTATGTTCATGGGGGTCCTTGGTGGGAAGTTCCTAATAAATGGGATGTTTTCATAGCGTCCCTTGTTGCCACAGGATTTCACGTAATAGCTCCTAACTTTAGAGGATCTACAGGTTATGGTGAAAAGTTTAGGCTCATGGACATAGGTGATCCTGGAGGAGGAGATTTAGAGGACGTTGTTTACGCGGCAAAGTATGTGAAGGAGAAGGGTGTTGCATCTAAAGTGGCAATAATGGGGTATAGTTATGGTGGCTTTATGACGTTTTTAGCAACTGTTAAGAAACCCGATGTATGGTGCTGTGGTGTTGCAGGTGCTGGAATTACTGATTGGGAGGAAATGTATGAGCTAAGCGATGCAATATTTAGGAAATTCATAGAAACACTCTTTAACAATAGGAAGGAGCTTCTTAAAGAGAGATCCGCAATAACATATATTGATAATCTCAAGGTACCATTATGTATAATTCATCCGCAAAATGATAGTAGAACACCTTTAAAACCAGTTCTAAAGTATGTAAGCAAGCTTCTTGAGAAGAATAAAAGCTTTGAACTCCACGTAATCCCCAATATAGGGCATGTGATTAGGAAAGTAAGTGATATAGCAAAGATTGTTTTACCAGCAATAGTTTTCTTGAAGGAAAAAATGTGCTAATTCATTGTTTAGCTAACTATTTTTTCAACCTCCAGTTCTTCCCAGCCAGCTTTAGCCATTGCTTCCACAGCTATTTTCTCCGCTTCGCTTAAACTTATTTTCTCAGCATAGTTTTCAGCAACATATGAGAGTATCTTACTATATCCCTTACCCCAACATACGACATCGTACTCTGAAATTGTTCCGCTAGGTTCTATAGCATATACTTTAGGTTCTCCCTCTATACCTCCAACTACAAAGAATACACCAAGAGGTCTAACATCACTTCTAACAGCATGTTCCTCGAAGACCCTAGAGATTTCTTTAGCAACATTCCATGGACTTTTCTGAGGCCTTATTCGGGAGTAAACGTATTCGGCGTCCCCACCTAATCCCGTAAATCCTACTAAAACATCACCTATCCTTCTAATCTTAGAAGGACCTTTCCTAGAAATTCCTATGTAGGCTTTAGGCTTACCTGCAACCATTAAAACACCGTTTTCAGCTTTAATTGCCAGTATTGGTGCACCATGTTTAGCGGCTTCTAGAGCATACTCTAATTGCAGAACTCTTCCTTCAGGTGAAAACATGTTTCCAACATCATAGCCTCTACCTGTTGCTGTTGGAAGAATATTTAGAAAGTATATTAATGCCGCCCTAACAACCTCTGCTTTGCTTGAAAAGAGTCCTGTAGAAACTATTCCTTCAAGAACCCTATCTAGTTCATCAGGTATTACAATACGTACTTCGCGCATAATATCCACTAAACCTCCTTTTTCCATCTATAAAATATACAGAAAAGATACATAAATTTTCCGGAGAATTAGTAGTTGCCATGCATTCTTTTTACAGCTTCTAAAGCTATTTTCGCCTCTAGCTTTATTGCCTCAGCTATTTCCTCAGAATACTCTCTTCCCCTAAATCCCCCCTTAACAGCTTTCCCTGTTCCTTCAGGAATGTTTCCGTCAACAACAAGTATTGTTCCAGCCTTAACACCTTTAAGTTGAGCTAATGTGAATATTGTTGAGGATTCCATTTCTATAGCGATAGCTCCCTTATTAGCCCAATACATCATTTTCTCCTTTTCAACATAGAATGCATCATCCGAAACAACAATTCCACTGTAAACCTTCAATTTGCTTTGCTTCTCAGCTTCCTCCTTCAGTACTAAATATATTTCCGGCGTTGCTACTGCCGGAAACTCAGGATCGACATACCTTTTAGTTACACCATCCATTCTCACAGCAGCATATGGAATAATGATTGATGGAACTTCTATACCCTTTCTTAAAGCTCCACATGTACCTACCCTAATAAACACTCTAGCACCAACCATTAGCAGCTCTTCAAAAGCAATTGCTGCTGAAGGACCACCTATACCTGTTGAAGCAACAGAAACTGTTATGCCACCATACTTTCCTGTATAAACAAGAAATTCTCTATTAGCTGAAATAAGCTTTGATTCATCCATTATCTCAGCTATGAGCTTTGCTCTCTTAGGATCACCTGGGAGTAAAACATATTCTCCAATATCACCCTTCTTCAGAAGTAAATGGGGTGTTATATATTCATTCAAGACAGAACATAACCTCCATGGAGCTTTTATTTTAGAAGCTTATTCCCATAAGTATTCATATACACTATTTCTTCGAGCCTTTTCCTAGGCTTAGGTTCAGGCTTTTCATCAGGCCATCCTAAGGCTAAAATAGCTATCGGTATCTTTCCTTCCGGAATTTTCAGTATCTCCTTTATCTCATCAATATTTCTAAGAGTTTGAATCCAAACTGTTCCTAATCCTAAAGCATGTGCTGCAAGCATTATGTACATTGTTGCGTTTGCACAATCAACATGGTATGATGTTGGTGAAGCATCTTTATCGCAAACAACAACTATAGCTATTGGGGCTTTCCTAATAGGTGAAGCCCACATATGTATTCTACTTAGCCTCTCTCTTACAGCTTCATCAGTTACAACTATGAACTCCCATGGTTGAGAGTTTTTAGCGCTAGGAGCATATCTTGCAACATCAAGTATTTTCAAAACCAGGTTTAAATCGACAGGTTTCTTCTTAAACTTCCTAATACTTCTCCTTGTAAGCAGGAACTTTAAGAAATCACTTTCACACATTCTTACACCTTAAGAAAATATTTTCCCTAAAAACACTATAAACATTTATTAGGACCTATGATGCTGGAAATAACGTACGTTTATCATAACTGCTTCATAATAAAGTGGAACAATAAATCAATAATATTCGACTACCCGGAAATACTCGGCAGTAGGGAGGAAGACTTCATTAGAAAAGAAGTAGCGGATAAGGAGCTTGCTGTCTTGATTACTCATTCACACTCCGATCACTTCTCGGAGAAATTCTTAGATCTTCGATTAATAGCTAAAAACTTTACATGTACAGTATCATTTGATGTAGCTAAAAAATCAAGCAAATGCGCTAAGGAATGCCTCGTAGTAAATGAGGGAGCATTGTTTAAAATATGGGATGCTGAAGTAAAAGCATATGGTAGTAGTGACTTAGGTGTTTCATACCTTTTAAAAATAAATGGTCACAGCATTTATTTTGCAGGGGATAATGCTGATTGGAGAAGGAAGGAGCTTCCACCGCAAATAAATGGGCTAGTATGGGATGTTTTCTCAAAAACCATAAGTAAAATAAGGGATGAGCATGGAGAAATAGACATAGTATTTATTGATCTATGTGAAATCTGCGAAAATTTAGGAGGTATACTTCATATTGTAAATACTCTGAGGCCTAAGCTAATAGTTCCAATGCATCTCCATGGAAACACTAAGCTACTGGAGAGGATAATGAAAATGCTTAGTTTAAATGCAAAAGTATTTCTCTATGACAGGTTAGGTGACAAAATAATGTATCCTTCGGATGTTTAGAAACTAATGAGCTTAAATTCTAACGTATTCTACAGTTTTCTCTTCTAAATTCGTAGTGTACCTGTATATTTTACGTTGTAGTAGAAGTGTTCCTACATGTTCTTTATTAATTAGTGTTTGCGCTGAATGCCTTAGTATGTAAGCTATTGTTGAAACCATTTCCCTATATGTCATGTTAGAACTGTAAAGTTCTGTGTGAAGTTTTAGGGCTTCGTCAGAATATGCTTTTTTCGTATGCCTCAAAGTAGTTATTCCCTGAGATATGAGGGAGCCAGCAATTAAAGCTGTAAGATAGCCTGTTATGAGAGGAATATTTGTTATGTTCGAAATTATTGTGGCAACGAATATTATTAGAGCAGCGATTAAGCCTATGATGTTTGCTATGTTTCCTGAGTATTCATAAGCTAATGTGAGAACTATTTTCGTAATGTCCTCTTCGCTGATTACCTCTCTAGGATCAATATTTAAGGTTATTTTTACTTTCTTACTAAATGGTAGTGATGATGTGGAGCTCCTTTTCCTGTTAGTCTTGTAAACTATGATTATTTCCTTCGCTGAAGAAATTTTCTTGTAGAAAGCTTTAACGGTATTGAGTACCGCTTTGGGCTTAATTTTTCCCAGCGTAGACACCTTCGCTAATGCTTACCTACTATTACGTAAATATTAGACCATTTCATACCTTTCTCTTTAGCGTATTTTAGAAGTTGGAAAAGCCTCCTAATATATTCCTCTCCTACGCCAAGCTTTCTCCATTCTTCGGAATCTCTAATGAATATTTCATTTAGAACTCTACTGGGAATTCTGGCTTTCCACTTAACAATCTTTGTTCTTAACGTTTCGAAGCCCGCCTTCTCAATTAACTTAACCCAGTATTTTAACGGTTTGTGCTCTTCAAATAACCCTACGCTTCTCATAGCGCTCTTCCAAAGTTTAGCATACTCATTATAGGCTTTACAGCCTTTAGGGGAAGCTTCAACGATAACTATTTCTGAGGAAACATCCTTAGCCATTTTAACAACATCAATGTGATGTTTAGGGTTTATTTCATGTAGAGTGAATGAGAAAACTGAGATATCAGCTATTTTCCTTCTAAACGGAAACTTCAGAATATCGCATTTAATAAGAGGAATACCAAGGCTAGAATACTTAACAATTTTTTCAATATTGTTATCAACACCTATAACTTTAGCCCCAAGTTTAATGAGAATTTCAGTAGATTCACCAATACCGAAGTCTAGAACAACCTTGCCTTTAACGTTAACACTAGACCAGATCTCGCGTAAAACCCTTTCTCTATCGTCAAAATATTTTTGCTTACTCATCGCTAATTCTCCAAAATGACTACTAAATATCTAGTTCATGAAGAAATGAAACATTTAACTTCCTTAAATCCTTAAGCACAGGTTTCATTTCGTTTTCTACTTTCTTAAAAACTGCTATCCCATTTAATGTCTTAGCTGTTGCAATAACATAGCAGTCTGGTAATGCTATATGTAACTTTTTCTTTAACTCTCCAGCTTCTAAAGCTAAATTCTCATTAATATCTACAATCTCTGCTCTAGTTTTCAACCATTCTACGAAATCCAATGCTTCAACATTGAAATTCTCAAGACCAGCTAGCTCGTATATTTTGGAAGATACGTAGAATACCTCACTTAACGTAACGGTATTAATGTAAAGTTCAAAAGTTCCTTTCAATGCTTCATCAAAGAGTCTAGTCACTTTTAACCTGAAGGGGGCTTTTGAAACGATGAATTCCACTATTACGCTAGTATCAAGAACCAGTTTCTTTACCATATAGTAACCTCTTAAATCTCCTTCTTTCCAAGCTACTTTCTTCTGAAAGTAATTTCTCCAAAATTTCCAAATCTATGTCAACAATCTTTGGTTTTAACGGTCTCATAATTAACTTATCCTTCTCAGCTTCCACTATAACATATTCTCCCTCATTGATCCCGACAAGCTCCCTTAATTTCTTAGGTAAGATTATTACGCCTTTCTTCCTGACCTTCAGAACTGTTTTCACAAGGGTTTCACCATATTTAACTGGTGCAACTTTATATATAAAGTTCGACATTTACATTAGGGTTTCCCTGGCACATGTTAATAATGGTATACTAAGGAAAGCCTTATAATGCAACATATGTTCTCCTATTAACTGTGAGTATGTAGTGTAAGTGTTTCACAATGGATAAGGGTTGTTGAAATGGAAATTATTCTTAAACCTATAGGGGTAGTACATGTTAATGTAAGTGATGAGGATGTTAAGAATAGTTGGGAAGGAGTTGAGGGAATTGTTGAAGTATTTTCTGAATATGAGAAAGGATTAGATGGAATAGAAGGTTTCTCCCACATAATCTTAATAGTGTATCTTCATAAAACAACTGAGGAGCATAGAAGAGTTCTTAAAGTTAAGCATAGGAGACTTAGAAGATTCGGTATCGAAATAGACGATATTCCCGAAGTAGGTGTTTTCTGCACGGATTCCCCACACAGACCTAACCCTATAGGTTTAAGTATTGTTGAACTCGTTAAGAGGGAAGGCAGATTTCTTCATGTTAGAGGACTTGACTTATTCGATGGAACACCTGTTTTAGACATTAAGGCCTACACTAGGGATAGGGTTGTTGAGGAAATAAAGGTTCCATGGTGGGTTGAGGTTTTAGAAAGAAGGGTCATGGAGAAAATGGGTAAGCGATTACCTATTTAGGTCTTTACCTATGTTAGTAAATATGATCTCTAATGCTCTGCGAATCCTCTTTGAAGGATCGTCTGCTGCACCTATGAAGTAGACTTTGCTTTCGAAAAGCTCTAGATGCTGAAGAATTATTTCGTAATGAACTTTTCTCGCATAGTCCAGGTTTTCCCATCTCTCTCTATCCGTAAAGTATTCACTTAGCTCGTCGGTAACTAGTACAATATCGATTCTGTCTTTGAAGTTCAATAAATACTGAACCCATTCTCTAGGTAGTTCAACATTATCTACTTTACAGTATGAAAGTGCAAGGAATGGTCCGCCATCTTCCAGTATGAAATCGTAGTTGCCAAGTTTAGAATATTCTGAAGTATGTCTTTTAATAACTTCTATTTCGAAGGCAACCCTATTTTTCCAAGGTAAAATGTCTCCTCTAATCTCTTTCTGTTCCCTAATGATTTCTCTTGCCCAATCCCTTATGACATATACTGAGTATCCTCTCTTAGAAAGTTCCTTCTCGAGATTACTTACTAAAGTTGTTTTCCCTGTACATGGGCCTCCGGCAACTATTATGTGCACTTCGAAGCCCTAACCATGTTTTAAGGATTTGAGGGGGAATTAATGTTTTCGACAAATAAGCTCTTATCTCCCTTTAAATTAGGGATATATTCTTTCTCTAAATCTCGGAAACGGTATTGCATCCCTTATATGGTCTAGTCCAGCAATCCACATTACTGTTCTCTCTATTCCGAGGCCGAAGCCTGAGTGAGGCACTGTTCCATACTTTCTTAGATCCAAATACCACTCGTACTCTTTAGGGTTAAGTCCTACTTCTAAAATTCTCTTGTACAGTACGTTATAGTCGTCCTCTCTAACACTACCACCTATTATTTCACCGTATCCTTCCGGCGCTAGCATGTCGAATCCTAAAACTAAGTTGGGATTCTCCGGGTCAAGTTTCATGTAGAATGCTTTTATTTCTTTAGGGAAGTGCGTTATGAAGAATGGTCTATCGAACTCCTCGGTAAGAACTCTTTCCTCATCAGCTCCTAGGTCTTCGCCCCAGCTTATTTTAACACCTTTCTTCTGCAGAATCTCTATAGCCTCATCGTATTTTATTCTTGGATAAGGTGTTTCCAACGTGTTTTCGAGAATCTTAGTGTCTCTCTTTAGGAGTTTAAGTTCTTTCTCTCTTTCCTCAAGAACCCTACTTACAATGTAGGAAACAAGTTCTTCAGTAACCTTCATCATATCTTCCATACCATACCATGCTGCTTCAGCTTCTAAATGCCAGTACTCTGCAAGATGCCTTCTAGTCCTGGACTTCTCCGCTCTAAAGGATGGCGTAAGACTCCAGACCCTATCTAAACTGTAAATTAACGCTTCAAGATACAATTGGGCGCTCTGGCTGAGGTAGGCTTTTTGCCCGAAATAGTTTACTTCGAACTGTGTTGCTCCACTCTCACACGCAGATCCGGTGAGTATTGGAGGAGTAACTTCCCACCATCCATTACGGTTAAAGTATTCCCGACCAGCCTCTAAAACAGTGTGTTTAATCTTCATTATTGCCTGCATTTTACGTGCTCTAATCCATAAGTGCCTATGATCTAGTAGGTAATCTACACCCTCAGTTCCCTTAATAGGAAACCATGCTGAAAGACCAATTGTTTTAAGCCTAGTAACCTTAACTTCGTATCCTCCAGGAGCTCTAGGTTCCCTCCTAACAACGCCTTCAACAATACAGCTACTCTCTCTAGTTATTTCCTCAGCTTGTCTCCACGAATCTTCATTAACAACCCCTCTATCTACAACGCATTGAATAATACCGCTTGAATCTCTGAGAACAATAAATATTTTTCCACCAACGTTTCTCTTCCTATAAACCCATCCTTTAAGCTCTACACTTTTGTCGACACAGTTTTCGTTTAAAGCATCCTCTATTAGCATTATCTCAACCTCCTACCTTATATATCGAGAGAGCAGATCTTAATTAATATTTCATAGTACATTAAGATAACATATAAAGGTTAGGATTTCATTAAAAATATAAGACATGTAAAAGAAATTACATATGTAAAAACAAATAAGCTTTTAGAACACATTCTTACCTAGGGGAGAATGAAGGTTACATGCACTTTAAACTCTATATTCATCCGCTATGTTCTCTATGTTACCGTATTGTAAAGAGACTTATGATGAAAAACCTAGTTGAAAGAGTTAAAATTCTAAGTGTGAGTACAAAAGTTGAAGAAGCAATAACGTATAATGTGTGGTCAGTACCGTGGCTTATTATAAATGACGAATATGTTATTCCAAGCCCTATAAGTCCTGAAGAGGTAGAAAACTATGTTAAAGGAGATTTTTCTTTACAAACCGAATATAACGTTGATTCTCTTCTTGAAAATTTCAAAAACGCTGTCATTTATAGTTTAGCCGCGTCCGCAATAACCTATTTGCATAAATCGTTGAAGCCTTTGTTAAATACCACATTTCCTAAAATAGCTAGTAGAATTCCTATACTTAAGCCAGAGTTGAGAACCAAAGCATTAAATGAGCTACTACAGGAAATAGGAGGTAACGAGGATAAAATATGTTCCGAAATAGAAGACTCAGTTATCAAGTATTTAGCAATAAACTTTGTTAGGGAAAGATATTGGCTAGTAGGTGATACTACCGAGGAGAACATTTCAAAATACCTAGTAGCGCACTGGTTATTAGCTAAAGCAACCTTCGGTAGAGTAGGCTTCTTCATTAGCAATATTCCTTAACTTTTCAATAGTGCTTTTAGAAATAACAACCTCAGTTATATTCCCGTTTTTCTCCCTAACTTCAACCCCTACGTCAAATGTTGGTTTAGGGAAAATCCTACTCCACTCAATACCTACTCTAACGGAGTCTATGTTTAAACTAAGCATTAGCTCATGATCTTTCCTGTAGAGATCCCAGTATCCGGCTCCATGTTCAGGTAGGTCTCCGCTAACTATCCCTAAGCCTATGTTAAATGGGTCGTGAACCCAAATCCACCAGTCACTATTTTCATCTATAGCTTCAATGCTACATCCCATTTCGAATTGGAAACCGGACATTGATATTCCAAATCTAAAGTTTTCGGGGAAAGCTATTTCTTTCAAAACTTCATCCTCAAAACTGATTTAACATGGTGTAGGCTATATTACTATTTCCTATTCCCTATATACTATACTGTAAAGTAGGGGTGCAAGTACTGCTGTAGCTAATGCTACAAGAATTATTGTGCTATATTGTGAAACATTGATTATTCCGCTATCTAAACCTAGTTTTAAAAGCGCTGTTTCTAAAGCTCCTCTACCTGTCATAGCTACTCCAGCTGCGAAACCTTTACGCTTATCTTTCAAGCTACTTATGGCTATAGGTGTACATCCTATTATCTTACCTAGGATAGCCGCTATGAGAGCTGTCGCAAACAGCTGTATTGAAATTTGGTTTACTGAAATAAGTAAGCCTATGTATGCGAAGAACATAGGTATGAAGAGTACTTCTAGGAAGGAGCTTAAATCCTCTATGAACTCCGATAGGACAACTTTTGTCTTAATTAGTGGGTCATGGAATTCCCTACCTCTACCTATGAGTAGTCCTGCAAGGTAAGCACCTATGAGAACGCTTAATCCAAGCATGTAAGCTATTAATGCGAAGGAGAAAGCGATAATTAATGAGAAGCTTGCAAATGTAAAGTAATCTCTTGACATAGCTCTGTAAACTATTGTGAATTTCGTAGCTAACAAATGGCTTAGAATAAAAACCGCAAACATGAAAGCAACTGTCGCAATACTAACATGTACTATGTCTGTTTTACCGATAGCCAAACTTGCAACAACGCTAATTACGAAAGCAGCTATAACATCGTCAACGAAGCTTGCTCCAACAATAAGTGTTCTAATGTCTCTTCCTCCAGCATAGGCTACCGCTGCAGCAACAGTTTCTGTCGCAGTGTTAGATAGAGCTACGGCTATGAATACTGCCGGAAGCCCTTTAACACCTATGATGTAAAGTAGCGCGTACGTAATTGCAAATGTTGCTACTACACCGGATAATCCCATAGTAACAATTGCTTTACCTCTCCTCCTCAGTTCTCTAAAGTTCGTTGTTAATCCAGTGTAGAAGAGGAGTAGAAGCAGAGAAACTGAAGCTATAGTTTCAAGTTCTATTGAAGGATAAACAACCTTCAAAACGTAAGGGCCCAGAACCAACCCTGCAATAACATGTCCTACAATGGGATGTAGTCCCTTAATTTTAAGCATGAAACCTATGACTTTAGCTAGAAGAAATAGCACAACTAAGTCCATTAGGAATTTCAATTACCCATCAATCACCTCATTGCGCAGAATGTATTTAAATATAATGTCTCCGTATTATTTATGGAAACACTCTATCCTATATTTATAGCTTTACTTAAGAACGTTACGCCCCTATTCCATAAATTACCTATCTCCATTATCTTATTAAGTTAGTAAAGTATTGTAAGCTATTTCGATTCTACTTAGCTAATGCACATACGTAAATACTGTAGCAAAAAGATATATGGCTAGATATAAGCGAGATTCCATATGTATAAGAGCTAACTAGACAAAGAAGCTGAATTGTTCATAATCGATGATTTAGAGTAATTCAAAGGAACATTCTCTTCAGGGATTACTTCTAAAAAGAGCATAAACTTTAATTTTTACAGGCGCTGTTAAACTTATTTTAAAGGGTAGTAGAATATTGAAACAACATAGTGCTTCATCAAAAACAATAGCTGTTCTTCTTCTAGCAATGATTAGTATTAGCATATCATTTATAGCTTACGCTTGGCTAACATCGTTTACGAATAGTGTTGAAACAGATATTTCGTCGCAGAAGAAACCTTCGCTAATTAAAATTGAACATGTAAGTAAACTACCTTCAGGAGGCATAGCTATTTACGTTAGAAATATTGGCAATAGGAAAACGGTTATTGACAGTGTTTATGTTAAAGATAGCGAGAGAGGAACGATAAG
>JAGGUY010000013.1 GCA_021158265.1 Thermoprotei archaeon | reverse complement strand
GACTTTAGATATATCATTATCTGCCCAAATTCTGAGGAACGCTGGCTGCGGCTTCAAGACTACAGATTGCAAAAGATGATGGAAAGAAAACGAAAGAAAAAGTCCAAGGCAAGAGCTTCTACCCGACCCCTAAGGTGACGAACTTATGATTCAGGAGGTTCTTTATAGGCTTAATGTGGAGGATTTCGAGAGGTTCAATGATGTTGGCGGGGATGTTGTTCATGTTTCTGTGCTGCCTCTTTGCCCGCTGAAGTGGTTTTACAGGCTTAAGTACCCTGATCTTGCCAGGGCTCAGCAGTACAGTGGCTACATGATTCTGGGGAAGCTGGTTCATTTCGGGTTGCAGAGGCTTCTCCTGGAGCTGCAGGAGGCAGGCCTGCTCGACTTCAGGGTTTTAGGTGTTGAAGTGGATCTGGAGAAAACAATTAATATTGAGAGGAACGGGCTTCCAGCGATCATACATGTTAAAGGGAGAGCAGATATTCTAGCGGAAAGGGACGGCGAAAAACTCGTTGTAGAAATAAAGTCGGCCAAAGGAGACTACGGTATTCCAGCGCAGCACCACCTGGAGCAGTTAAGAATATACATGAACCTTGCAGGGGTAAGCAAAGGACTACTCATATACATTACGCCAGACCGCATAGCGGAATACCCAGTAGACAAGCCACTAACAGACTTTGAACTGCAAAAGCTGGTCCAGGAATTCTTCGAAAGAAAAGCACCCAGGTACGATTGGGAATGCAGCAGCTACTGCCCATTCAATGTTCTATGTCCCTACAAGAAAACCAACAGCTACAGGAGGTGGCAGTAATGGTTCATGTTGTTAGTTTTAGACTGGAGACTTTGAGGAACAGGTTTGAGAAGTGGCTTTTCAGCGGACGCAAAGGATACTTCGAGGGCTTAGCTGTAGTTAAGATCGCTAAGATGCTTTATCCTGAAGAGATAAGGTTGCTTAGGAGCAGGAAGTGCCCTTGGTGCGGCAGATACTTCGCAACATACGCTGGCCTCGTCGTACATTTAAAGTCTAAGAGTTGTGGCTGGCAGCTGTGGAGCATGGAAAACCATGTTCTCGAAGTATATGTTGAGCTAAAGCAGAAACTAGAGGAAATAAAGCACAGGAAAAGAGGAAGAGGCAACTACAAACTAGCAAGCAGCGAAGGCATAGTTTACAGGTTCAAACACATTACCGAAGCAGCAGCGTTCTACGTAAACCATGTTCTAAAGGTGGCGCAGCATGGCTAGGCTGCAAGCGGTTAAGGCAAGAGCCATTGTTCTAACGGTTCTTAACGAAATAGCTAGGGTTTCAGACGGAGGACCAATCATCAGGTTCTCCAAGGCAGAGTTCATCAAAGCCTACTGGAGGCTAAGAAGAGAGCAAAAGGTCCCGCCAGTGAAAATAGAGACTCTCCTGAGGACCCTTAGGAAAATAGCTGCAGACACATCAGTCCTCTACCTCAACTACGACGAAAGAAGCAAAGGCAAATACATCCTCGATATAGGAGCGCTACCTTAAGGTGGGCTAAGTGGTTTCTCTTCAAATTGCTGAAACTAAAGAGGCCAAGTTAGAGGAGGCTAGGAAGATCCTCCAGGAGCTAATGGATGTTGTCGACGATGTTTTAGTGAAGATTGAGAGGTACTCTAAAACATACGATGGTTATTGGCTTGAGAAAACCTGGGTCCACAATAAGCTTAAGAAGAAATACTTCTACTACTACCTGAAATCAAGGACAAGGAAGCCAAGAAGCATTTATTTAGGAACAATACCTCAAGACTACTATCTCCTAAAAGACCTTAAACAGTACGTCGCCAGGCTACGCTATATCCAGCAGCTAATAATGGGGCTCCTAGCGAACCTAGACCATTTAGAGTTCGCTAAACAACTAGTGGAGAACCTGGAGAAAACCCAGAAGAAAATAGCCCAAATAAAAGCCAAAGAAATACCTACGGATTCTTCTTAAGGTGGCTAAGTTATGGAACATTTAATGTTAAGATTTTCAGATAGCCTAAGTGAGCAATGGTTTAACCATGTTATGAAGGATTGGAGGCCTAAGACAGAAAACATTGTTTTCATCCCATGCGCGTCTAAAAAGCCTTATTGGACTAGTGTTACTCATAGAAGCTTCTTTGGGAGATTGTGGAATTTATGGTTTAAAGGTAGAATAGACTTGGTAGTTTTAAGCGAACCATTAACTGCGGTTCCTGCAGACTATGATTATCCCTTCGCCAAGTATCCACTATATGATTATCCGCCTAAAGAACTGAAGAAGAACCCTAAGGAACAAGCTATTTGGCGTAAAAGACTAGATAAGTTCCTTAGAAAGCTTAACAGTAAAAGAAAATATGCAATACTGTACGAATACCACAGCGAAGTTTTAGGAAGTATTCTAAGAAAGCACGATGTTTTTACACTCTACACCCAAAGACCCTACATTGCAAAAACGGTAAGGAAACTTCTCAAGGTGATTAGGTTATGAGGTTTGGACTTCGACTTTATGCGAGCAAGGCTAAGCACTTAGTGCTTGACTATTATCTTCAGATGAATGATAAGCCTTGGTTTAAAGAGCGTATTGGGAAATGTATGGGTTGTGGGAAGTTAGCGTTTAGACATGCTATAGGATTTACGTGCGGCAACATAAACGTTAGACTACTACTATGCGATGAGTGTGCTAGAAAGTTCTTCTTCGACATAAAATTCCGAGACCAACTAGCTCGCAAGGTCTCGATAAGGAAACAAGTAAGCTTATAAGGTGGCCTCTTTATGCCTGGTAGGCCTAAGTTTACTTTTAGAAGTCCCCTAACATATATACTACTAATACTACTACGCAGCCGCCCGCTCCCAACCCATGTTATCGCTTATACTTTACAGGAGAGAGGGAACTACATCGCATCATACCTGAGCTACCTTAAGAAACGCGGTCTCGTGTGGCAGGACAACTACAGTTACTGGCACATATCAGACCTCGGCCTGCAACTATTGTTCCTCTATGAGAACACAATATCAAACATTAAAGAGTTAGAAGAAACGTTAGAAAAATATCGAACCTTTATTACTGCAAAAATAATTAAGAAAAATGCAAGAATAATGCAAGAAAAATTCAGAAAAATGCAAGAAAAAGCAAAATTTAGTAATACCTCTAATATAACTAATTATGGTTTTACTGAAAGAGCTTCTTTTGAAAGGTTTTTAAAGAAAGTTGAGGCGAGGATGGGCAGGGATCTTAGCGAAACCGAATATGCTATCATCAAGTATCTTTGGGAATACAGTTTGATAACTGGCAGGAAGTACTGGTGGCCTCCCAGCAGACATTTAGATTTGGCCACTGCTCTTGCTGAGGAACTGCGTATTAGTAGTATTAGTAGTATAAGTGAAGCCCTGCGCCTCCTGGAAAGCAAAGGCGTAATATACATAACATACGATAGAAGAAAGGGAATACCGAAAATAAGGATCGACAGGAGCCTCGAAAGCTAAAAGGCCTTATTTCTTTAGGTGTTAGGTAGAGGTTGTGAGCCTCTGCTACCTAACACCGCCAGGCTTAAATATAGCTAATTCGGATCTCATAGGTTTTCATCGTTTAAAGCAATATTAGCTAATATCATCCTCTAAATAAGTGATGCGGGTAGGTCCTGTGTTTATAAATTCTTACCATGAGGTGTTAGGTAGCAGGAACTTCTGGATTCTACCTAACACCCTGACTTAAATATTAAGCATTAGAGAATTTACGTGGAGGCTAGGGTTCTTTGGGCTACAGGTTTAAGGCTAAAAGGCTTTACAGGAACGGAGGGGAGGAGTTAGTTACTGAGCCTGAAGGTATTAGGCTTGTTCTGGGATCTTATAGTCCAGACTCTAAGGTTGCTAGGGCTTTCCAGCTTATCAGGGGTTTAGACTTTGATAGTTATTTTAGGGAGAAACTTAACTTCTCAGTTGCAGTGGACTGTCTTCTAAATGGAAGATACAGGAATGGTAGGAGAAATTTCTGCTTAAACTGCTTCTTCAACGGGAAAGCAAGAAAAATAGGTAAACCCCTATGCGCATTCCTAGATCCCGAATACCATAGCTGGTTCCTTAGAAAAGAAAACCTCAGGAAACAAGCACAGGAAATAAAGCAGGTATGGAAACAAAGCAAGTATAGTCCATTTTAATATGCTTATGTGTTTAATTACTACATCAACTATTTACGTTCACGTTAATAATGTGTCTTCAAAGGGTAATTCTTTAAGCATTTCAAGACTCAATAGTTCTATGCTAACTTGCCTGAAAATATCTCCCCATTTTTCTAATATAGTATTTCGGGGTAGTTCTCTAACTATTACGTAGTATCTTGCTTGTGGATATTTAAGTCGTAGATCGTTTAACCTGGTGTACGCTCTGCACATTTGCGTATCGAATGTTTGTATATTTTTTGATGAGATATCCTTACATTCTATTATAGCGTCTATTTTACCTTCTTTATATAGTACAAAGTCTGCTTCCCAAGAGTGCCCTGAAGCTCCCCGTATTTTTACGTTCCTTTTATAGTTATATTCAGATTTTTCCTTTATTAGACTCTGCAAAATTAGCCCTACTTCGTCTTCAAGATCCATACGGCATTACCAACATAGTGTTCTTCAGGTAAGTAAGCGAGACTTATCCTATATTTTTAGTGTTAAGGCTACAAATAAAGCTATTACAAATTTGATGCATCATAAATTTATTAGGGAAGAACCCATGAGTTATACTCTGGATCAAGGGCTTTTCGCTTTAGCTGCTTTTGGAGTAATTATTATAGCTAATAATGAATATTGTATCCGTCATGTAAAGATGTTCCTAGCAGGTAAGGATTTCTTTGAAGCTGCTCTAGGAGTGCTTATAATGTCAGGCTTTGTTTGTCTTGCTGGCGTTCTCATCAATATCATCATAAACTCCGATATTCCCTTCGTTCAAACTTTAGGTGTTTTCTTCTCCCTTTTAGTAGTAATAGCATTGCCACAATGTAAAGTACTTTGTGATGTGGTCTCAATTTTTACCAGAGGTAAGCTAAGTAAATGGGAACCTCAAATATGCGGTTTAGTTTGTGGTTATTGGGTTGGGTCCTTTGCGGAGTTCGCCTTTTCGCTAAATCCTATCTTCCAAGCAATGGTAGTTTCAGTAACACTCTTACCTGTGATTTTGATACATATCTCACATATTTTAGGAGAAGAACCTGAATAGATGCTATTGTCTACGCTTTTCCAGAAACTCTTTTACTGCTGTTTCTACTATTTCTGCTATTGATTTCCATTTTCTGTAGCCTGCTTTTGCGTTTTCTTGGATCATGAATTTTTCTAGTTCCCTGTAGAGTGATTCTTTGATGCTTATGTTTCTGTAGCCTTTCGGCGGCAAATAGAACACCAGGTTTCATATTCTGTCTTTTAGGTATTTAGCTATATACTTGATTCCAGTATATAACTAGTTTATATACTTGAATACTGGATTCCAGTAAAATTTAAAGCTCCCCCTAAACCATAATTAGTAACCGTGGAGAACATGTCTGGACCTGAAACAATACCTCAGGAGATCAGATATAAGATTCTATTAGTTGTCTTGAATAAAGGAGTAAAACCCAAGGACCTGGGGATAACCCCAGCTTACAAGTACATGCTTCTAAGAAAGAAGAAACCAATAAGCAACAACCTACTTGAAAAACTACTGAAACACCTGGATCCGCAGGAGCTAATACGGTTGGGAATACTTCTCAGAGATAACACTTTAAACTCTCCAAAACCTATTTCTCCTAGTGGCTGGGCCGGTAGCTCAGCCTGGCAGAGCGCTCGGTTCGCACCCGAGAGGTCCCGGGTTCAAATCCCGGCCGGTCCACCAAACAACTTCTACATTTCAAAGGGTGTTTAAGCGGAGTGAGGAAACTAAAGAACCTACTAGTTAATGTAGTTCCACTGTTCATTGCTGGAGTACTTATCTCCATATCCTCCATACTTTACGCGTTAAACATGTGTTTCAAAGGCTTATGCGATAATTTACTCTACGTCTCCCTAGCATTTCTCGTACTCTACGAGCTATCATACCTAGCACCTACACTTAAAGGTGTTAAGTGGAAACTTAGAGAACTCATATGGAACATTAGGAGAACCTTTAGGAAGCCCGGTTTTCTAACAACTCTAGCACTAGCCACTATCCATGCATACCTCGGCATACTATGGGCTAGAAGCTTTAACGAGTACATTAGCGATGAAGTTTGGTATGTTTCTTCAGCTAGAAATGTTTTCAAAGAATTCCTAGGATTAAACATTGGCTCATACCCCTATCCCCAAGGTCATCCAGGAATAGAAACATATCTTAACCTCGAACATCCCCCACTCGGAAAATACATCATAGGATTGTCGATTATGCTTCTAGGAGATAAGCCCATGTACTGGAGGATTCCCGGAATAATCGAAGCATCGCTAATGATCGTTTTAGCGTATTTCGTTTCAAAGAAAATATTTGGTTCCGAAGTAGCCGCTATCCTAGCTTCAGCAATCCTATTTCTAGACCCTATGGTTTCAAGCATGAGAATGGTCGCTATGCTAGACATTCACCAAGCATTCTTCATAGCACTTGCCTTCACGTCGGCACTCTACGGTAAGTATAGGTTGGCAGGTGTTTTCACGGGACTAGCAGGCTCAGTTAAGTACAGTGGATTCTTCATAATACCAGCACTAATACTGCACATGGTTTATTCTAGGAGGAAAGCTTGGGAAATACTTGAAACAACAATCATACTGCCGATCATTGTTTTCACATTAGTAAATATTCCACTCATACTCCACTATGGCTTCTATGGGCTACTAAGCTACATAGTATGGGCTTTTAAGTGGCATGCAAGCTACAAGAACAACCCATTCATAGCACCGCCTTGGGGATGGCTTTACAATATACAGCCATTTGTTTTGAAATATGGGGCAAACGGTAAACCTCTGCTTGAAGCGAAAACAAACCCTTACATTTACCCTCTAATACTTTTCACAACAGTTTCCTCAACATACCTTTACACGCACAGTAGAAAAGAGAAGCTCATCCTACCCCATATTTGGTTTTGGAGCTACTACCTAATGTACTTCGTACTCTACATTATAGGTGGTAGGAGTCAGGAAATATTCTATGCAACATCGATGTCATTCTTCATAGCAGTTTGTGTTTCAACAACGCTTTTAGCACTAATAGACTACGTTTTCAAGAGGAGAATAGAATATTCGATTAAACCTCCCGAACATAGGCCTCCGCTATTTTAGTTTGGCTGTAGAAATGTAGGGAATAATTTATTTTTCGAAGAAGGCTTAGCTATTCCTAGGTGTGTTTAAAGGTGGCGAATGTTGTTGAGCAATTGAAGCATTTGTTTATGCCGAAATCCGTTGCCGTAATAGGTGCTTCAAGACATCCTGGGAAAATAGGTCATGAAATCCTAAGGAACCTCATAGAATACGGTTTCGAAGGAAAAATTTACCCCATAAACCCCACTGCCGAGGAAATATTGGGGCTTAAAGTTTATCCCTCAATACTTGATGTTCCTGACGAAGTAGATTTAGCAGTAATATCTATTCCAGCACATAAAGTACCCCATGTATTGGAGGAGTGTGGTGTGAAAGGAGTAAAAACAACGGCAATAATTTCCTCGGGCTTCGGAGAAATAGGTAATGTGGAATTGGAAAGAGAGGTCTTAGACATAGCTAGGAAATATGGTATTAGAATTCTTGGACCAAACATTATAGGCGTAGTCTATACTCCCTCAAAACTAAATGCATCCTTCGGTCCAAGAGATGTTGTTAAAGGGAACATAGCGTTCCTTAGCCAAAGCGGAGCGTTAGGAATAGCCCTCATGGGATGGACTATTACCGAGGAAATAGGCTTATCTGCAGTAGTAAGCTTGGGGAACAAAATAGACATAGACGATGCTGACCTACTAGAGTTCTTCTATGAAGACGAAAACACCAGGGTAATAACAATATACATGGAAGGGCTAAGGGATGGGAGAAAATTCATGAAAGTGGCTGCTAAAGTTACGAAGAAGAAGCCAGTAATAGTTTTAAAGTCCGGAAGAAGCGAGAGAGGAGCGAAAGCAGCTGCAAGCCATACTGGAAGTCTTGCTGGAGCAGACAGAATATTTGATGCAGCATTTAAGCAATCAGGTGTTCTAAGAGCAATAACATTTGAGGACATGTTCGATTGGGCAAGAGCCCTGGCAACACAACCCCCAGTTAGAATGAATGAAGCAGTAATAATAACGAACGGTGGAGGAGCAGGAGTTATGGCAACAGATGCTGCTGAAGAATACGGTGTAAACCTTCTAGAACCCTCACCGAAGCTTATTGAAACATTTAGAAAGTACATGCCGGAATTCGGGAGCCCCAAAAACCCAGTTGACTTAACAGGGCAAGCAGATGCGAAATCATACTATGGAGCAGTGAAAGCAGCTTTCGAAAGCGAAGAAGTAGGGGCAATTATTGTTCTCTACTGTAGAACAGCAGTCCTAGACCCAATGGACATGGCTAAAGCAGTAATGGATGCTGTAAAAGACGCTAAAGAGGAAGGATATGTGAAACCAATAGTAGTTAACCTATTGGGAGGAGAAGATACGATAAAAGCCTCTAAGGAGCTAAACAGGAAAGGTATTCCATCATACCCCATACCTGAGAGAGCAGTAAAAACTCTTGGAGCAATGATCAAATGGTCTAAATGGGCAGGATATTTAAAATAAACCGCTACCCAAATAAGCCCAGCCTAAACAGTAGTTAAATGAAACCGTAGCGGGGGTGCCCGAGCTAGGTCAAAGGGGTCGGGCTCAGGCCCCGATGGCGTAGGCCTGCGTGGGTTCAAATCCCACCCCCCGCACCAACAAGGCTCTCGAAAGCGCACCGCCTGACGATGGGCGGGCTAGACCTTTTAGGGATGAAGAACCATTGTAGCGAAGGCGGTGCGCCGAGAGAACATAATTGTAATGATGAGCAGCGGATAATATGAGCTATATGCAATGAATGAATGCCTTTACTGAAAAACTACTTCTTCCTCCAAAGAACACCTTTCTCGCTAACTACAGCTTCAGCATATCCTTCACTACTTAGGTGTGCAAGAATGGATCTTATAGTAATCGAAGCTAGCATTTGAAGAGTTACAGTTTGATCAACACCGTATTCTCTAAGGATCCTAGCTGTGATTTCACCAACACTCATAGGCTCATTACCTAGCGTTTTCCTAACCTTACTTATAACATCAGCTATCCTTTTGCGGTTAAGTTCTAAAACATTCAATGAATCCTTCTTATCCAAGAGTGGTCCATGTGAGAAAATTATTTTCTCATACATGTCTTGTTCGTTGATGAGTTTTTCAGTAGTCTCTAAAGCTAAAATAGCGTCAAAATGGTAGGGTATGCCTACCGCTGAAAGAACCCTGTCTCCGAAAGCGGCATCAGCTATATAGAATACTCCGTCAGGAAGTAAAACACCTATTTGGCCTAGCGTATGACCCGGTAAATATAATATCTCGATATCGTCACCTATTCTGCACGGAGGCTTAAGGATATCTGTGACTTTAGTGTCTGGTGCGCTGTAGAGCAGATATTTTGATTCACCCGAAATCTGGTATCCATATGTTGCATAGTTTCTTAAAACACTGTGTTCTACGAAAACACTGTCAAGTTCTGAGGCATAGACTTTTGAAGCGTTAAGTTTGCTAACAATACCTATGTGGTCAGCATGGTAATGTGTCACAATAATGCTGTAATCGGATACTTTAAGTGACCTAAGTATTGACCTTAACGTTTTCCTCCTCTTACTCCCGGAGCCGGGGTCTACAATGAAGGCTTCATCATCAACTACGTGTATTAGTGTTGCTGGAGAACCTTTAACATAGAATGTTTTCTCAGATAACGCCACGTACTGAGGCAAAACCCTAAACACCTACGCGAAAATATAGTGTTAAGGATGGAATAAAAGCTTTAATCGACACCTAGCCTATGCATTGCCTCAGCTATTAATATTGTATTTCCGGCAGCCCCTCTAACAAGATTATGTCCTAGAACAACGTATTTCACCCAGTTATCTCCGATATTTGAAGCCCAAGATATCCTACCTACAACAACAGCCATCCCTTTGCCGGCGTTTCTATCTAACCTAGGCTGGGGTCTATCGGGATCGCTAACAACTAGAACAGGCTTTTCCGGAGCTAAAGGTAGCTTAAGCTTCTGAGGGATGCCTTCAAACTCCCTCATAGCGTCAACAATTTCATCTAATGATTTAGGTTTATTCTTTAATTCAACATGAACTGATTCTAAATGTCCGTAGAGTGTAGGAACCCTAGTTGTTGTTGCAGAAATTTTTATGTCAGCATATTCAACATGGTCTCCTGAGAGCTTACCTAAAATCTTTAGCCCCTCATTTTCAACTTTCCATTCCTCACCTTCAATGTAAGGTATTATATTGTCTATTATCGCCATGCTCGGAACTCCTCTATACCCTGCACCACTTAAAGCTTGCATCGTAGTTACAATAACCCTTCTAACGCCGAAGTAGTCTACAAGAGGTTTAAGCGATAGTACGAGAATAGCCGTTGTACAGTTGGAATTCTTAACTATAGCTCCACTCCAACCCCTCCTCCTTCTCTGAACATTAATTAGCTCTATATGGTCCCAGTTTATTTCGGGAATAATTAGTGGAACATCGGAATCCATTCTGAAAGCTCCAGCATTAGAAATAACCTTAAACCCTTTCTTAGCAAACAACGGCTCGACTTCTTGAGCAACGCTCCTAGGTAGGGCTGAGAAAACATATTCTACATCACCCGGTACTTCTTCGGGATTGCTTCGCCTAAGAACAAGGTCTCTAACATACTCTGGAATACCGCCTTCATGATACCATGAAACAGCTTCACCATACTTCTTACCTACGTTTCTTTCAGAAGCTGTTACAGCAACAACTTCAAACCATGGATGATTGTTTAGTAGTTGGATGAACTTTTGACCTACGAGACCTGTAGCTCCTAAAACAGCAACCTTAACCTTATCCATGGAGAATCACCTTGTCATGAACTTCTCTAGCTAACAAATAGGCTGAATCAGGATTTGTAAGGAATGTTATGCTAACACTATCTAAACCCTTAGACACCATATATAGGGGGTATTTGGACGCTATTTTCAGTATTTTCTCAGAAACCTCGGGCTCTCTTAAACCGCAACCTACAGTTACTACTGCTGTTAATGGCTTAACAACCTCTACATTCTCAATTATCTTTTTGGACTTAAGCTTCTCAGTAAGCCTTTTAGAGAACACATCAGCATCTGATGCTTTAACGATAACTGAAATAACAGTTTCAGATACTGGCTGGGATATCGCACTTATATTTACCGA
The DNA here is from genome assembly GCA_021158265.1 of Thermoprotei archaeon. Lineage (GTDB taxonomy): Archaea > Thermoproteota > Thermoprotei_A > EX4484-217-1 > EX4484-217-1 > DRYM01. Next base: position 17,083 of record JAGGUY010000013.1, on the reverse strand, counting down.
AGTTTCCTTAGCAACATGCATGACCTCGGCTGCTGTCCCTATTCTACCAACCATAGTTGTTCCTTTAACATTAACTAGCGCTAACCCGTTGATAGTCATTACGGCTTTAACTTCTCTTTCACCACTACCACATTTACCATGGACTATGGTGCATTTCCCATGCGGCGAATATATGCTAAGTATTTTTGCTGGAATACTTCTCCCCTTAAGAGACTCGAAAGTCCTCGGGTGGAACTTTTTAGCTCCAATGTAGGATAGTTCGATTATTTCTTCGAAACTTAGTTTCTCAATAGTTTTAGCCTCAGGTATTATTTTTGGATTAGCTGTTAGGATTCCTTCAACATCAGTGTAAAATCTGACTTCCTCGGCGTCAAGGAAGCTTGCAAGGAGAGTTGCTGAATAGTCGCTTCCTCCCCTACCTAGCGTAGTGACATGTCCTTCAATAGATTCCGCAATGAACCCTGTGACGATAGCTACTTTGCCTTCTGAAAGAGTTTTAGGTATTACATTTCGAACTCTCTTCCTAGATTCATCATATATAGGGTGGGCTTCGCCAAAGCTGTTATCGGTAACTATCCCCGCTTTACCTCCGGTAAACCATTCAGCACTTATCCCTTCACTTAGCAGTGTTGCCCAGAGAATTATTGCTGAAAACTGCTCCCCAAACGATAGAATGTAGTCTCTCACCCTAGGGGTTACTTCGCCAATAACCCTTATAGCCCATAGTGTTTTAGATAGTTTATCTAGAAGCCTAGATATTTCAATGTAAGCTCTTTCGAAATAAGGTGATTTAGCGACACCAGCCAATACGCTCCTATGTTTTTCAGCTAAAGACTTCAATTCCTCCTCGAAACAGTTCTCAACTCTACTCATTCTAATGAGAGAGTCCGTAACCCCTTTCATAGCTGAAACTACAGCTACAACACTGTAGCCTTCACTTAGGGTTTCAGAAATAACTTTAGCAACCCTCCTATAATCCTCAGAGTACTGAAGTATTGATCCACCAAATTTCTCAACAACAATCCTCATTTACCCATCACCTTAGCCGCAATTAATGCAACATCGCTTAGAATGGTGAGAGATGTTGGTTTAGGACCTCCACCGGGGCCTTCAACAACTGTTTTCAGTCCTCCATCGGACTCTACGACTACGAGGTTTCTTGAACCACGAACTTTTGCTATGTACGAGTCTGCTTTAACACGTTTAGGTTCCACACGCGCTTCTCCGGTTAAGCTATCGTATGAAGCAATGTACTTTATCATGTAGCCTTCTCTCTTAGCCTTGAGTACCTCGTCTAATGCGGTTTCCCTTAAAGAAACCCTTACTACATTATGTACGGGTATGTGGTTCCCTAGAATCCCCGATATTATCGATATTTTAGCTGCAGGATCCCAGCCGTCAATGTCTAATGAGGGATCAGGTTCAGCATAGCCTTCCACTTGAGCCTTCCTTAGTGCTTCCTCAAAACTAACTTCTTTCTCATACATTTTGTTTAGTATGTAGTTTGTTGTTGCATTTATAATGCCGTAAACCTTCTCAATATTTCTCCCAAAATATCCGTAGCTAAGGTAGTCTATGAGTGGAGTACCTGCCATAACAGTTGCTTTAAACCTAAACTCAACATTGTCTCTCCTAGCCTCTCCAATAATTTCATTAAAGTATAGGGCTAACGGCCCTTTATTTGCTGTAACCGCATGAAATCCTTTCTTAAAAGCCTCAAGCAAATGTGTTTTAGCAGGTTCCCCATTGACATAGTTGCTTGGCGTTACTTCAATGACTATAGTCTTTTCGGGTTCTAGACTATCAAATGCCTCTACAGCATTTGCGAATTTCTTAATGCCGGAGATGTTGACTTTAGCTAAGCTACCTCTAGGTATTGTCAGTAGCTTTAGAAGTTCGTTTTTCGAGAATCCGTTCTTCTTAACTATTGTTCCTGAAGAATCAGCCAGCCCCACTATTTTAAGGTTTAATCCATGCTTTTCCCTTAGAAATTCATTATAGTTTAGAATTTGTTTTACAAATTCTCTTCCAATATTTCCGAAACCTATAACGCATATGTCAATAGGCATCAACCCTTTTCAAATGGTTTTGGCTCATGTATTTACATTGTAGGGGCAACTAGTGGTATCATTGTAATAATTTAAATTTAAATTTTATGCAAATAAACAACCATCATGTTATGGAAAAGGTCTAACTTAACAATTTAGGGCTATACTAGAGTAATCCATTATGTGTTTCGAGAGCACATAAGATTCTTGAAATAACAGTCCATGTTTCAAGTGGTTCTTCAAATATTGAGTATACTTCATCGGCTACTTCATAAGTTTCTTCTTCGAAATCGCCATGAGGAAATCCTCCAACAATAATCGCATATTCTTTCTTAACAATTTCAGGTACTTTGTTAAGCTTAACTCTTTCTCCCCTCTCGGAAAACATTATGACCTTTTTCGCCCCGATATTTTCAATTAAATCCTTAATACTCATATTTCTAACGTAGAGAAGAGGTTTTTCACTATCTGGCGGAACCCTTCCCTCAATGAGGAGTTGTTCCATTAAGCCTACGAATCTATTGTAGTTTTTAGGGAGTCTTACATCACTCCTAATGAAAATAACGTAGTCGTTTATTGTGTGGATAAATGTTTCAAGTATTCCAGCTTTGTTAAGTGGGGAGTTAAGGGCGAGGAGAAGTGAGAAATGAACAATGTCTGGTCTACCTCTTTTCTCCCTTCTAGAAAGATTCTTCATAGCATGGTAGTGAAGTGATACGTCAAGGATCATTTCCGATGGTTTCTTACCTCTTCTCCTAGCTACTTTAGCAACTGATGGATGATGCCATAGCTTCTTAGGTACTAGTTCGAGACTTGATTCTGCAAGAATAAGGAAATACTTCGCTTTAGCCATGCCTAACCACTAAACCTATTTAGAATAGAAGCGATTCTTAAAATGTTCCGGAAATGAAGGGTAAGAGCGAAATAAGGGATTTAGCTAGGCAAAGAATACGTTGGCTCTTCAAACTAGCTTACGACGAAACTAGGAAGGGGAACTATGGGAGAGCGAGGAGATATGCTGAATTAATTATTAGGGTTGCTGAAAAAGGGAAAACAAGGGTTCCCAGAAGTATTAAGAGGAGCATATGTAAAAACTGTAGAGTAATACTCATACCGGGCCTAACAGCTAGGGTAAGGATAAGAAGTGAAGGTTCGAAAGGATCACATGTAACAGTAACATGTACTCTTTGCGGGTGGATGAAAAGATACTACATTAAGGCGGGTATCTATGAAAAGAAAGGTGAAGGAGTTAATAAAGGAAGTAAGGCATAGTAGTGCAGATGTTAGAATAGGTAAAGCAGGAGTCTCCGAAAGAGTTCTTAGCGAAATCAAGAGGAGACTTAAGGAGAAAGGTGTAATCAAGGTTAAAATGCTTAAGTCGGCCCTGAAAGTTGAAGGTAAAGACAGATTTGAAATAGCAAAGGAAGTAGCTGAGAAAGTAGGTGCAAGGCTTATAGAGGTTAGGGGGAGAACATTCATACTGTTATTGCCTGAAGAGGTTGAGAAAAAGCTTAAAACTCCTTCTTAAATTATGCTAACTGCGACTAAGCGGTGCATAGGAAATGGTTACGGCAGTGCAAGTCCCAGCTGATAGGTTAATAGCTGAAGTAGCTAGGTATTTGAAGGAGAGAGTGCCGGAAGTTAAGCCTCCAGAGTGGGCTGCATACGTTAAAACAGGGGCTCATAAGGAAAGGGTACCGGAAGATCCTGATTGGTGGTATTATAGGTGTGCTTCAATACTTAGGAAACTCTACGTTAGAGAAACACCCGTAGGTATAGAGAGGCTAAGGACAGCTTACGGTGGAAGGAAAAACTACGGTGTTGCCCCTGAACATTTTGTTAAAGGATCAAGTAGCGTTATCAGGAAAGCTCTTCAGCAACTTGAAAAGGCTGGGTTAGTTGTTAAGGTTAAAGGTAAGGGTAGAACACTATCCCCGAAGGGCAGATCACTCCTAGATAAAATGGCTAATAAAATCATGAGGGAACTAGCTAGGGAAAATAAGGAGCTAGAGAAATATCTTAAATAGACGTATAAGTAGAGATTCAGTAAGGTCGTTTAAGCAATGAGCTACGATATTTCAGACGAAGAGCTTGAAGAAATTAAGAGGAGAAAACTGCTGGAATACCAGAGGAGATTAGCTGAAGAGGAGAGAAGAAGACAACTCGAAAAAGAGCTTGAAGCACGTAAAAGAGCATTACTAAGGAGAATACTTACACCTAAAGCTCTCGAAAGACTATATAATGTTAAGCTTATTAGACCCGATCTCGCATCCTACGTAGAAGACCAGTTAATTGCGCTTGCCCAATCAGGTAGAATACCTTTACCCATAGATGATGACACTTTAAAAAGAATACTTGTTGAAATATATTCTCAAACAAGAAGAGACTTCAAAATAAGGATTAAGGAGAAGTGAGAATCATGGCACACTTCATACATGTAGCTAGAAAGCTTAGATTAGCTAAAGCTTTAAAATCAAATTCACCCGTACCCCTCTGGGTCATAGGTAGAACTGGAGGTAAGTTTAGGAGACATCCGAAGCAGAGACATTGGCGTAGAGTTAAGCTTAAGGTGTAAAACACTTTAGCGTAGAGGGTTTAAGGGGATGTCCGAGAAGAAATCTGTTGTTTTAGAAAGGGAATACGTTATTCCCCTTAGGAAAGTGTACTTCCTCCAGAGAACCAAAAGAGCTCCGAGAGCAATAAGGCTTATTAGGAAATTCGTTAAGCGCCACGTTAAGGCGGAAAGGGTAATAATAACTAATAAGGTTAACGAGTACATTTGGAGCAGAAGCATTGAGAAACCTCCTAGGAGAATTAAGGTTAAAGTAGTTAAAACAGAAGATAATGTTGCTAAAGTTTACCTTGTTGGAGAATAGATGAAATGCCTGCTGTAAGAGCTTCATTTAACGGAAATATTTTCATAGGAGCATTCATCTTTACAAACGATAAATTTACACTTGTACCTTTTGAAACACCTTCCAAACTCTACGATACAATACGTGAAGTTCTAAAGACGGAAATTTTCACTGTTAAAATAATGAATTCCTCGATTATCGGAATACTTATCGCCGGAAACAATAACGGAATACTTCTCCCATACCTTACATTAGACGAGGAGATTGAGAGCCTAAAGAAGGTTTTAGGGGATAAAGTAAACATAGGTGTTCTTCCCTCAAAAAAGACAGCTTTAGGAAACATTATTTTAGCTAATGATAAGGCAGCTCTTGTACATCCAGAACTAGATTCGAAATCCATTAAGACTATTGAGGACGTACTTGATGTTCCAGTGGAGAAAGGAACTATAGCTAACATTTTAACTGTAGGTTCAGCAGCTGTAGTTACGAATAAGGGGATGATTGTTCATCCAGACGCATCGGAGGAAGAGTTAAAGTTTTTAGAGGACTTTTTCAAAGTAAGGGTTGACGTAGGAACAGTTAATTTCGGAGTATCCTTCGTTAAAACAGGGTTGGTTGCAAACACACATGGGGCCCTCGTTGGTGAAAGAACTACGGGCCCCGAAATAATGAGGATAGAACAAACACTTGGTATAGCGGGTGAGTAGAGGTATGGTGGACGTTAAAATATATAGGGTTGAAGGTCAAATGCTAATTAGCCACGATAGGTTCCCGAGAATTCAAAAGTTTGTTAAGGATGTACGAGCTGTAAAGCCGGAGGACGCTATAGAAATAGTGTATTCAGAGTTAGGAAGTAGGCATAAGGTGAAGAGGAAACATATAAAGATATTCAAGGTTTACGAAATACCTCCGGAGGAAACTAAAGACATCAACCTTTACAGGCTAAGCTTGCTAGATAAAATAGTTATTGTTTAGAGTTGAAAAATAATGTCATCAACTAATGAGGAAAAGCTTAAGGAGGAATTAGCTAAGGCGCTAGAGGAGCTTCAAATACTGCAAGCAAACTATGAGGTTTTAAAGAACAGCTTAGACACATTAGTTGCTTTACTTAATGAAACAAGAATAGTTAAAAGCGAATTAAAAACGCTAAACGAGCAAGGCGAAGAGAAAGAGCTACTTATACCCCTTGGTACAAGAGTTCTCCTTCAAGCGAAAATAAAGGGGAAACCGAAAATACTGTATGCTCTAGGGGCTGGTGTTCTCGCATCACTCCCTTCAGACGAAGTAGATAAGAAACTTAGTGATTTCGAAAAGAAACTTACAGATGACATAGCTAAGCTTCAGAAAGACATTGCAGAAATACTTAGGAAAATAGCGTTAACACAAGAGTTAGCTAAGAATTTACAGAATAAACTTATGAAAATTATTCAGTCAAGGAAATCATAGTTTGAGGGAAACCCGTAGGCCATGTTTAATAAGTTAAAAAGGATTTTCTCAAGCCTAGCTGAGAAAATTACCGGAAAAATATCAGAAGAAAAACTTAACGAAATACTGGAAGAAGTTCTCTTCGAACTCGTTGAATGCGATGTTGCCTTCCCCGTAGCGGAGAAAATAGTTGAGAAAATAAGGGAAACATATAGGAAGAAACCATTCAAGAGCAAGGATGAGGTTTTCGAAGCACTTAGGAAAATAGTCTTGGAAATACTTGAACAATCAAAACCATACGACCTAGTAGAGGAAGTTAAGAGAATTTCGAAAAGTGGGGAACCTGCGGTAATAGTTTTTCTCGGAATAAATGGTGTAGGGAAAACAACGACAATAGCTAAAATAGCTAAGAAAATGAGGGACTCAGGTTTAAAGGTTGTTTTAGCTGCGGCAGACACCTATAGAGCTGGGGCACAAGAACAAATAGAGTTTCACGCGAAAAAACTAGGGTTACCTGTAATAAAGCATAAGTATGGTAGTGATCCAGCAGCTGTAGCTTATGATGCAATAAACTATGCTAAATCGAGAATGTTTAACGCTGTTCTAGTGGATACTGCTGGTAGAATGCATACAGACATAGACTTAGTTAACGAGCTTAAGAAGGTTGTTAGAGTGGCTGAACCACACTTCAAAATTCTCGTAGTAGATGCTTTAACGGGGAACGATGCTTACGAGCAAGCTAAAATGTTCGAAGAGAACATAGGTGTTGACGGAATAGTCATTGCGAAAATGGATGCTGATGTAAAAGGAGGTGTCGCATTAACCTTAGCTAGCGAAATAGCTAAACCAATAATCTATGTAGGTACAGGTCAAAACTATGACGACCTAGAGCCTTTTGATCCACACAAAATAGCTAAGCTCATTTTCGAAGGTGCTTCCGGAAAATGAAAATTAAAGCTAAAACGGGACTAATAGTTTCAACAGTTGATAAGGCAAGCCTAAATATGGCAAACATTTTCCTAGAAAAACTAAACTATCATGAGGAAAAGAATCCTCCAAAACCCGTTATTAAAGCGTTTTTTCTTGAAAAATTAGATGCAGTCTTAGCTTACTTCTCTGACGACATAATATATCTCAACTACTTAGACAATGTTCTTGACGTTGAACAGTACATTTTTCTTTCAAGACATAGTAGCTTAGCAAAAATAAAGTCATTAACAGTCCATCATACAGGTAATGTTACGGACGAGGAAATTTATGGTGCAAAACCCAGAGAATTATGTTATACTTATCCTCCATTAACAAGAACAATACTCCTGAACATAGGTAGGTATGCTAAGAAATACGGTATTTCTAAAGAGTTCGAAATTGTGTATGAAGCAACACATCATGGACCAACAAGCCTATCTAAACCCTTAGTTTTCGTAGAAATAGGGAGTTCCGAGGAAGAATGGATTAGGGAGGATGCTGCAAAAGTAAATGTTGAAGCAATCATAGATTCGTTAGTAAACACAGAGAAATGCAGTTCCGTTCTCGGCTTCGGAGGAGGACACTATTCAAGGAAGCATACAAAACACGCATTCGAAACAAACGATTGTTACAGCCATATTTTCTCAAAACATTCATCTAAACATTTAACTGAAGAACTAATTGATCAAGCAATAAGGAAAACGCTAACTAAAGTAGAAAAGTTTGTTGTTGAGAAAAAAGGTGTTCCAGGAAGGGTAAAGAATCTTATTTCAAATTATGCTGAAAAACATGGTTACACAATAGAGTATGTTTAGCCTTCGGATAGAAGGGTTTAAAAATACGAGGAGCTTATAGGCTAGCGTGCATATGTTTACTTAACGAGCACCATAGGATGATTACTCATGATGAACTTAAGAGAAATATTGACAATGTGGAAGAAGATAATTAGGCTTTCGAGAAAACCTGACAGAGAAGAATACATACTCTCAATCAAAATATCTTTCCTAGCATTCTTCCTCGTAGGAGGCATAGCTTACCTAGTTAAGCTAGTAGCCTATCTTGTTTCAAGAATTTAAGGTGAAAAGGAATGTCCGAAGAGAATAGGCCACGAAGACTTATGTCACGCTTCTATGCAGTAAGAACTACGGCTGGGCAGGAAATGAACGTAGCTATGCTCATATATAATCGTGTTAGAGCCGCAAAATTAGATGTTAAGGCAATAATAGTTCCCCCTAACGCTAAAGGATACGTTATACTTGAAGCTCCAGGTCCAAACGTAGTCTACAACGCTATCCAAGAGCTAAAACATGTTAAAGGCCTTGTACCTGGCGTTTTCAGTGATGATGACATTAAAAGGGCTTTAATACCTAAATCGCCTCTCATAGGTCTTAAGGAGGGTGACATCGTCGAAATTATTGCCGGACCTTTCAGAGGTATGAAGGCTAAAATTATTAGAGTCGATGTCGCTAAGAACGAAGCAGTTCTTAACATTCTTGAATCATCCTATCCTCTCCAAATAATGGTTTCAGGAGACTATGTTAAACCTGTTAGGAAACAGCAAACCCAGGGTGGTACGTAGAAATGCCTAAGGAGAAAGTGTTAACATTCCTTATTGAAGGAGGTAAAGCTAATCCGGGTCCGCCAATAGGTCCATCTCTTGGACCATTAGGTGTCAATGTTGTTGAGGTAGTTAATAAAATAAATGAAGCTACAAAAAGCTATGAAGGACTAACAGTCCCCGTTAAGGTAATTGTTGATACTGAAACTAAGAAGTTCAGAATCGAAGTAGGTGTTCCAACAACAACAGCTCTCCTACTCAAGGCTGTAGGTGCAAAGCAACCATCAGGTGATCCAGCTCATCAAAAGATAGGCGATCTCCCACTAGAGAAAATAATTGAAATAGCTTTAGCTAAAAAGAAGCAATTACTTGCTAAAAACCTTAAGAAAGCCGTAAAGATGATTTTAGGCTCAGCTAGATCAATAGGTATAACTGTTGAAGGAAAAGATCCTAAAATAGTTTCTAGGGAAATAGATGAAGGAAAGTATGATGACATAATCGCTAAATATGAGGAGGAATATCAGAAGGAGGAAGAATAAAGGAGGTGCTAGATAATGTCGGAAGTGATTCCTAAAGAGACCTTGGCGAAAGCAATAGAGGAGGCTATTAAGTCAAGTAAGAAGAGGAGATTTAAGCAATCCGTCGAGCTAATAGTTGTTCTAAGAGATGTCGACATTAGAAGTCCTGAGGGAAGAATTAGGGAAACTATTTTCCTACCTCATCCGCCAAGAAAGGAAGTTAAAATATGCGTCATAGCCGATGGAGACATGGCGTTAAAGGCTAAGGAAGCTGGGGCATATCGTGTTGTTTCTAGGGAGGAACTTAAGCTTATGGCTGAAAATAGGAAGTTAGCCAAGAAGCTTGCTCAGGAATGTGACTGGGTGCTCATAAGAACAGATATGATGGGTCAGGCAGGTAGAGTTGTAGGTCCAGCTTTAGGTCCTAGAGGTAAAATACCTGTTCCAGTACCTATAACGGCAGATATTAAAGCAATAATTAACATGTATAGGAGAGCTGTCTTCATTAGAACAAAGGATCAACCGCAAATAATGTGTAGAATAGGAACAGAAGACATGAGCCCTGAGGAGCTTGCCGAAAACGCTTTAGCGGTTATTTCGACTGTAGCATCGAAGCTTAAGAACCCCAGGTACAATATTGCTAAGATAGTTGTTAAAACAACAATGGGTCCTGCTGTTGAGGTGAAGAAGTAGGGATGAGTGTACTTAGGAGAGTTAGGAAAATTCCGGAATGGAAGATTAAGGAGGTAGAGTTTCTAGCCGATCTTCTCAGGAAATACTATGTAGTCGCTATAGCTGATTTAACAAAGCTTCCAACAGCTCAGCTACAGCAAATAAGGAAGGCTTTAAGGAAGAAGGTGTTTATGAGGGTAAGTAAGAATACTTTAATGAGGATAGCTATAGATAAAGTTCTAAATGAGAAGCCTGGGTTGGAGAAGCTTAAAGAATATCTGGAAGGCTCGAACATTTTCTTGTTTACAAACATTAACCCCTTCGAACTATATATGCTACTTGAAAAGTATAAAATACCTACGTATGCTAAACCCGGAGATGTTGTTGATCGAGAAGTAGTTATTCCAGCGGGAAACACAGGTATTCCTCCAGGACCCATTTTAAGCACCTTCGGTAAACTGAAGATTCCTACGAAGATTCAGGAGGGAACAATATGGATAGCTAAAGATACAGTAGTAGCTAAGCCTGGCGATAAAATATCTCCTGAACTAGCATCAATACTTCAGAAGCTAGATATTAAACCTCTTGAGGTAGGTGTTAAACTTAAAGTAGCATATGCTGATGGACTAGTTTTTAAAGCAGAAGACCTTAAGCTGGATCTTGAAAAGTACCGTAGCGACATTGCCGAAGCATACCTTAACGCTCTAAAGCTAGGTGTTGAAGTGGCATTCCCAGAACCAGAAATCCTCAAACCAACAATAACCAAAGCTTACATTAGTGCATTAGCTGTTGCTGTTGAAGCAGCGTTCATAACTGATGAAACAGCCGAATACGTTCTAGCGAAATACATTGGAATAGCCTATGCCTTAGCATCACAAATTTCACAACTAGCACCTGAACTAGGTTTAGAAGTAGCTCCAGTACAAGCTCCACAAGCAAAACCTGAGGAAAAGGAGGAAGAAAAGAAGGAGGAGGAAGAGGAGAAGAAAGAAGAGGTTACTGAAGAGGAAATTGCTGCGGGGTTAGAATCACTGTTTGGATGAGTCAGATAAAGACCCGTGTTTTTCATATTCATACTACGTTACCTTTAAATATTCACACTAACTTCCCTTAGAACCGACAAGTTAGGAGGTGATTAGGGATCGAGTACATTTACGCAAGCCTCCTCCTTCACGCAGCTAAAAAAGACATCACAGAAGAAAACGTTAAAAAGGTCTTAGAAGCTGCAGGAATAGAGGTTGACGAAGTAAAAGTGAAAGCACTCGTAGCTGCACTCAAACAAGTAAACATCGATGAAGTCATCAAAACTGCTGCTTTACCCGTAGCGGCCGCGCCAGCAGCAGCTTCCGCAGCAGCCTCAGCTGAAGCTGAGAAGAAAGAGGAAGAGAAAAAGGAGGAAGAGGAGAAGAAAGAAGAGGAAGTTAGCGAGGAAGAAATTGCTGCTGGATTAGAGTCACTATTCGGATAAAACTGCTAAACTAGCTAAATAAACACTATAAAGGTAAGAGTTTAAACGTGTTTTTAACTTTAGCAGAGCATCAAACTTAATTTGCACCTACACTTATTCTTACATGGTTTTAACGTGTAGTGGTGACTATTGAATGGAAAAAATAGATCCCAAAGAGTTTAGGCTAAAATTCTTTGAGGAAATGGGTTTCGTTAGGAAACAATGCCCCAAATGTGGTCGATGGTTCTGGACGTTAAACAAGGACCAAGTGTACTGTAACGATGCACCATGTGTAGAATATGAGTTCTTCGATTATGGACTTAAACCATTATCTGTAAGGGAAGCTAGGAAAGCATTTATCGAGTTCTTTAAAGAACATGGGCACACGCCGGTTAAACCTAAGCCAGTAGTTGCTAGATGGCGTGAAGACCTCTACTTAACAATAGCTAGCATTGTTGATTTCCAACCCTTCGTAACGGATGGCGTTGTACCGCCACCAGCTAACCCATTGGTAGTGTCTCAACCATGCATTAGACTCGAAGACATCGATAATGTAGGTAAAACTGCTGGAAGACACTTAACAACATTCGAAATGGGCGGGCATCACGCATTCAACTATCCGGATAAGCAAATATATTGGAAGGATGAAACAGTAAGATATGCTTTTGAATTCTTCACTAAAGTAATAGGTGTCAAACCTGAGGATCTAACATTTAAGGAGTCATGGTGGGAAGGTGGAGGAAACGCTGGACCATGCTTCGAAGTAACAGTTAAAGGGCTAGAGGTAGCTACGTTAGTTTTCATGCAGTACAAGGTTGTAGATGGAAACTACGTTCCAATGCCTCTTAAGGTCGTGGATACAGGATACGGTATAGAGAGAATTGCATGGCTTACGCAGGGAGCACCTACTGGGTTCCATGCGATCTATGGAGAACTCGTTAAGAAGTTCTTTGAGAAAATAGGTGTTGAAGAACCCGATGAAGAAATAGTTAGAATTGCAGGAAAACTTTCATCAACGTTCGATCCCGACGAACCAGAATCTATAGAGAAATATTATCGGAGAGTAGCTGAGGAAGCAAAACTACCGTATGAGAAAGCAAGGGAAATACTCGAGAGAATGGAGAGAGTTTTCGCAGTCCTAGACCACACTAAGACGTTAGCTTTAATGCTTGCAGACGGCATTGTACCATCAAATACGGGAGAAGGCTATCTCGCTAGGCTTGTTCTTAGAAGGGCCTTAAGAGCATTAGCTAAGTTAGGATCTAATGTTAAACTAAGCGAACTAGTGGAGTTGCAAATTAACTTCTGGGATCAAGACTTCCCACAGCTTCTTAAGAGGAGAAACTACATTCTAGAAGTGGTCGATCTCGAAGAGGAAAGGTTTAGGAAAACTCTAAGTAGAGGGCTAAGCTATGTCGAAAGACTTCTTAAAAGGAAGAAGGAAATAAGCTTAGAGGATCTAGTTGAGCTTTACGATTCGCATGGAATACCACCAGACATTGTTGAGGAGGTAGCTAAGAAGAAGGGTGTAGAGGTTCATATACCGGCAAACTTCTTCTCAATAGTTGCTAGGAGACATGCTAGAGCCGAGGTTAAAGAGGAGAAACCGGAGTTTCCGAGAGAAGTTCTTGAGGAGCTAGAGAAGCTTCCACCAACAAGAATGCTTTTCCATGAGGACGTGTATTTGAGGAAGTTTAGAGCCAAAGTCATATATTCTAAACCTGGAATAGTCGTTCTAGATAAAACAGCGTTCTACGCTGAAGGTGGAGGACAACTTTCAGACGTAGGCAAGATAAAGTGGGGTAACAGAGCTTCAGCAGAAGTAGTTCATGTAACGAAGGTAGGTGACGTAATAGTTCATAAGCTAAAAGACTCAGTAGAGGTTCCAGTAAACATAGAGGTTGAAGGGGAAATAGACTGGAGTAGAAGATACACTTTAATGAGACATCATACAGCAACCCACATAATACTTGGAGCAGCTAGGAGAGTTCTAGGAGAACATGTGTGGCAAGCTGGAGCTGAGAAGAGACCTGATAAAGCAAGACTTGACATAACACATTACAAACCACTATCCAAGGATGAAGTAAGAAAAATAGAGGAACTAGCTAATCAAGTAGTTTTTGAAGGTAGAAAAGTTACAGCAAGGTTCATGGATAGAAACGAAGCAGAAGCAAAATATGGGCTAAGACTGTACCAGGGAGGAGTTCCTCCGGGAAGAACAATAAGGGTAGTTGAAGTTGAAGGATGGGATGTTGAAGCATGCTTCGGAACGCATGTTACAAACACTAGAGAAGTAGGTGTGATAAAAATAATAAATGTAGACAGAATTCAAGATGGAGTTGTAAGATTAGAGTATACCGTAGCAGAGAACGCCCTAAAACACGTATGGAATCTTGAAGATACATTAGAAAGCATTGCTGCGAAAATAGGTGCAAGCCCCAAGGATGCTCTTCTAAGAATGGAGAAGTTTGTTGAAGAATACAAGGCAGTAAAGAACGAGTTAGCGATGTTTAAGAGAGAACGGGTTAGAAGCGAAGCGGAAAGAGCTTTAGCAAGAAAGAAGCCTACGAAATGGGGTTATGCTACAGTTTCGCTACTTACAAACATGGGTAAAGACGTAGTTCTAGAAGTAGCTAGGAAAATAATAGCCAATGAACCTAAAGCCTCAGCCATAATATACAATGTTGTTGATAATCGTGTAGTAGTGAACATTCTAGTTGGTGAAGAGGCGCTTAGAAGAGGGGCTTCAGCTAAGGAAATTCTAACGAAAATACTTGGTAAAATAGTTGAAGGAAAGGGAGGAGGAAGAGAAGACTACGCTGCAGCTTCAGGAACATTTAAGATACCCAGCGATAAGGTTGTTGAGGAAACATTTAACATATTAGGGTAAATAGTTCTTGGATTCAATTGTTTTTAAAAACAATCTTTCGGAAGCCCTTGTAGATTATAAGTATCTTCTAAACCGCAAATACCCTTACAAACCATCATTAGACCTTGTAGCCCAAAGATACGGTCTTTCTAAACCTGAGAAAGCATTACTTTACAGATGCGTTCATGACGAAGAAACTGCTAGTTCTATTCGGAAAAAGCTTGTAAGGAAAGATTCCGTAAAGAATTCCCTCCTCATAATAGATGGCTTCAATGTCATAATAACCATAAGTTCCGCTTTAGAATGCTATCAAGTCTTCCTATGTGACGACGGTGTTCTAAGAGACATTATGAAGTCTTTTAAGAAATTTAAGTTCGAGGATAGACATGTCAAAGTTGTCGAAATACTTTTGAAAGAAATTAAGGAATTAAAACCATCAAAAGTCCTAATGTTTTTTGATAAACAAGTTAGCTTTAGCGGTAAAGTATCAACGATAATAGCTAATCTCGCATCGGAATACGGTCTATCATCCTTCGAAACAATGCTTGTAAGCCGTAATGACACCAAGGTAATAGAGTATGCTGAAAAAGGAGTGGTTTCCTCAAGCGACATAGTAATTCTCCTTAAAGCACCGAGAATATTCGATATAGCACACTACGTTATAAGAAAGTATTTCCCAAAGAAAATAGTTAACATAAACAAGGTACTTAACAGAGAAACGGCAATGCTTAAAAAATAGCTGGAAAAAATATAAGTACCCGAAGGAAGCGGGCCCGTCGCCTAGCCAGGATAGGGCGCCGGCCTTCTAAGCCGGTGGTCCGGGGTTCAAATCCCCGCGGGCCCGCCATAACCAATTTATTCCGGAATTTTTCTGCTACTTTTTTAAGTAAATTTCCATGTCTTTCCTCGTCTTCATATATTAGGTTTAAGAGGTTCTTTATGGTCTTGCTCGGTTCTTCAATGGATCTCGAAAATATTAGGGTTACTAATCCTACGAAATATTCTTCGCCTAAATTGCCTTCGTAAGGTATGAGTTTTTCTAAAATGCTTCTTAGCTCTTTTCCGCTTAGTGCTTGTTTTTCTCTACGAATTCGCTTAAATTCTTCAGTAACATCCTAGAGTCCCTGTAAAATGTGCCTAAAACATTTATGCAAACATCGTTACTTACCTCCTCCTTTTCTAACCCATGCATTTTAGCTAACTGTGAAGATAAGTGAGTGCTTAAAAGCATCATAACCTATAAACTTCAACATTAATGATGTGTAAGTGTCCATGGTTTTATTGGAAATTTTAATGTACAGATCATATGTTTCCTTCTCTACCCTAGCTAAGCAGATGAATATTCGTGGATCCACCATTCCACACCATCCTCTACTAATTTATGTCTCTGAAAAACACTGTGTAATAATTCTATTTCAGAAGTATAGCTCCAATCGTAACAAGGGCTGCGGCGATTATTGCTCTTACCCTAAACTTTTCTTTAAGAAGAAGCATAGCAAGGATACTTGCTACTACCGGAGATGCTGAAGCAATTAATGATGCCCTACCTGCTCCTAGAAGGGTTATTGCGTTAAGCAACATTATTACACCAAATCCTATACCGAAAAACCCTCCTATGGATAGCGTAACTAATGTTTTCCTATTCGCTTTTCCTTTAAAATTCATTTTCAACGCTTTAGTAATTATTGTTAATGTTAAAGCTACAATTACCGTTCTAAAATAAATTATTACAATAGGGCTTATGTTGTTAATTAATAACACATTCATAGCTATTATAGATAAACCCCATAGAATAGCTGTAGCTATACCTGCAAGTAACCCTAAAACAACGTTACGTCCCTTACCTATGCTTTTCCTTTCCAAGTAAATTAACCATATAGATGAAAGAATAAGTGCACCACCTAAAATGTTTATTGAAGTTAGTTTTTCCCCAAATAACGCTACGGAAAATACTGCTACAACTAACGAGTACGTGTTTGCTAAGGGAGTCGATATTGAAACTCCAATACCCCTAATAGCATACATAAACAGTGTGTCTCCAATTACAGGGCCTAAAATAGCTGTAAGTACGAGAAAAACCGCTAGTTCAGCTGTGAAAGAAGCGCTTGAAAAACCTTGGAAAATAAGTATTGGAGTTAAAAGGGCAAGCGCACCCCAAGCTCTTAAAGTATTAGCTTCTAAAACATGTAGCTTATTCCTCAACCCCACCTTGTAAAGTAAGGGTGAAAGGCTAAAGGAGAAAAGTGCAGCAACAGCATATGCGAAACCTAACATGCCATCATGAGCCATGTTATCTCCCTTAAAACATCAACTACCGCTTAACCGTTGTTAGAGTTTTTAACCACTACAATACACCTTCAAAATATAAGCTTTACTTAAAGCTACTTTACAAAAGACTACAGCTACTAAAATAGGGTTTTCTTAAAACAACCTGAAGTAATTGGCGATTACCAGTAACAAATTACTGCCATGCTTTCAGCTAACATTTTTAGCTAAAGTAAAGGTTCCCATATGTCTCCCTAAGAACTATTTAAGATTACTCATTAGCTATGGAACGCTATGCTTAATTACTCTAGAGCTACTGTTTAAAGGGGATAGAATCTTTAGATTGTAGCTTTCCGTATCAAATTATGGCTTTCTATGCCTCTCAAAGCTGTGAAAACTTATAGGTGTCCTTGTAAATCATCTTTTTGTGGGGATGAGCTCTGTGAGCTAGGTGAGG
>JAGGUY010000023.1 GCA_021158265.1 Thermoprotei archaeon | reverse complement strand
CGGGGCATCCATGGAACCACGGTGCCCCACATCTCCGGCTTCACCACCCATAATCATCGTGGAAAGGGTATTTAAGTGCTACTCAAACTCCTAAAATAACTTAAGCACGCAAACAAGCGAAAAGTCTCCCGTGCTCACCCCTTACCCGCGACACGGGTTTAGGTAGCACGGGCCGTGGGTTCAGAAAATATCTTGCGTTGTAGTTCTTATATTTGTTTCTTTTGTACCTCCATTTTTTCAGGACTTATTTTAACCCATAGTGGTCGTGGATCACCAACTATTCTTATTAGAGCCTCTCCCGTTTTAAGCCACGTTATTTTCTCTTTTTCTGCTTCATTTAGCTTCATATATTTACTAATGCTTTCAATGTAATCCTTGCTATTCGATCCGAAAACGACAAGCGTTCCAGCATTGTCCAGTATTTCTTTAGGAAAGTCCGTTATGTCCTGAGATGCAAGCGCTACTGCTAAGCCGTAGCCTCTACCTTCCTTTACTAATGTTTTAACTATTTTCCTACTTGAATGCGTGTCCATAAGTCTCCATGCTTCGTCAAGTATTACTAAGTATCTTATACTGTTTGTTGGTGTAAGTGTTAACATGTAATTATTAAGTATTTGCAGTAGCGCTAGAGTGTAAAGTTTACGGTATTCCTCTGGTAGTTTATGTAGGGCGAATATTATGGGCTTTTTAAATTCAAATATGTGAAGTTTTCCGAAGAAAACTTTCGACCTTATCGTTTCGAGTTTCGTTAATAAGCTAAACTCAACATCTTTGTCACTATAATCTTTTGAAAGAGCCTTTACTGTTGAAGTAAGGTTTTCAAATGTTGGTGAAGATACTGATTCATACGTTTTTATAAGAGCCATGTACAGTAGGTATTCTTCTCTAGGTGTTAAGGAAGTTATGCTTTTAATGAGCTCGACTACTTGTCTAGCTCTTATTCTAGGGCTTGTAAACCATGTGTAAAGAATGTTTATATTTGCTTCTTCAGGATCAACAATATTAAACATTGGTAAGGAATTTCTTAAGCTAAGAAATTCGCCGCGTAAGTCAAAAATCCATACGGGAACTTCGTACTCTTCAATGGTTCTCTTCGCTAAAGCGTATAGAAAGGTCGTTTTTCCCCTACCTGTAGGGCCCATCACAACTATGTGCTTTGTTAGGTATTTTTCGAAATCGTAGAAAACTGGCGTATTATAGTCTATGTCTGTACCTAAGTATATGCCCTTGTTAGGTATTTTAGGCCTTTTAACGTAACTTATCGGTACCATGAAGCCTACGTCTGATTCTAATACGACATTGTATTTCGTTTCTTTAAGAACACCTAAACTTATAGCCTCTAGAACTTCATATGAAGTAGCTTTCCTTACATCTAAGCCTAAAGACGCTTTAAACGATGAAATAACCGCATTACTCTTAGACTCTAGTGTTTTCTTTAAGCCTCTCTCAGAAGATGCCCTAGCCTTCACTACAATGTAATATTTTATGCCTATGGGTTTTTCACCTTTAACAATTCTTTCATACACTTTTTCAAGCCTACTAAGCTTCTTCATTATTTGTGGGTTTGCAGGGTCTGTTGAAGCCATTATTTTATAATTCACTATTTTTCTCTCAATATTTTTCATAAATGATGCTTGATTCACTTTACGTTTTAAGAGAATTATTGATACGTCATCTCCCGTCGCTGTAATAAAGCCTGTAAATGATTTAACTTGTTGAATTAGGAAATCTTGTGACACATCTCTATAACTGTATGGAATATCGTCAACTACATATACTGCTAACCCGGCTATGTCATTATCTTTACGAATTATAAAGATATTATCTTTTACACTAATGTTTTCATTGCTAAGATTAAGTTTTGAGAAAAGCCCCACTTTATCTTTAAGTTTCGGGAGAACTACTAAGAAAACTAGTGAAGAAAGTGTGATGAAGCCTGCTAGTGCTAGATAGTAGCGAATATCTATTACGTCTTTAGTAAAGACGTACATTAGAGCGCTTATTCCAAGAAATATTATGATTAGTGGTATTCTGTCATTAACTTCCACGTTCTCATTCCCTCATAACATTTTTATAGTAAAGTGCTATGACTATAGCTGGAAAAATTAACGTCATTGTTAAAAGAGCTATGATGCTATTGCTAAGTTTAATGTTGCTACTTAAAAGTACATAAATTATGAAAACTATGTTTAACGAATAAATCATTATTAATGATTTAAAACTATAGGGATTCATAACTTACACCTAAACGTAGTTCCTTATTGGTATTCTTAACTTCCTACCCCCAAGTGCGTAAGCGAATGAGTAGGTTATTGAGATAAGTATCGTTAAATACGTTATTGGAAGAATTGTCCATTGGAAGAAAACCTTACCTATAGTTTTACCTAAGGATTCTACATTAAAGCCTTGGCTTAATGTCGTAGCAACATCGCTAAAGTAACCTTCATCTTTAAGCATTACTTTAAAATTGTTTTTACCATTTACGTTAGAGAATTCTATTTCAATTTCTGACTCACCTTTAGAAATCATAAATTCTATAGTAGACACTTTTATGTCGTTCCATAAGTATTCATTCCCTGTTATGTTAATGTCCACATTGTTTACTCTTATACTAGTAATGTCTACAATCTCGGGAATATATAGTATTTTAACATGGTTCTCAAATGAACTTTCCAGGGAAATCGTTACCTTGTTTTGATCCAACTTAACGTTGTCTATTCTACAGCCTTCCCCTACCAATAGTAAAATGGTGTTACCTAGGTAAACGACGTTGTTTAAGGTAAAATCGTATACGTAATCCGAGTTAGGATCTAAATATGGGTTATACTTAAAATCCTTTGGTGAAATACTAGTTTCTCCAAGTTTCGTTCCAAAATAATGAAATACTACATGGAGCTCATCTACTTTTAGCGGTAATCCTCCTGTAGGTCTTCCCGCATTATAGTATCCTTCAGCATTAGTATAATATGCTGCTATCTTCCTTGTTCCATTATAATTAATGTACCATTCTGTTTTAACATAGGGTATTGGTGTGCCATGTAAATCTGTAACCTTGCCTTTTGCAAAGAATACTCCTAGCTTGTTTCTCAAATCACCCATATCATAAGCACTCCTGAAGTTAACATTTTCTAAAGGATTTTCCTCACCCATACTCATTGTTGCTACGAACGATGGGAGAAAGGGTAAGGCTATCGTAAATACTATAGAGAGAGCTATTAGGGACGCTCCAGCACTTCTAGCTATTCTAAATGGAATTGCGTAGAGTAGAATTCCTAATGCAAGTATTTTCGCAAAATATTCTTTAAAAACGAGTCCTAGTATGAAGAAGAATTCCATGACAATAAGCGTGTATGTAGCAATACTTGTTATAGGACCTAGAAACGAGGATACAATAGCCTTACCTCCAGCGTAAGATACTGCTAAAGATACTCCTATGAGGAGAGATATGAAAGAGCTTAAAGCTAATGTTCTATCAATAAGCCAGTTAAAGTAAGTATCCCAACTAACACCGAACATTCTTCCAAAATGGGAAATAAATTCAACAATCGATGTGAATAATACTACAAGAATAGTTACAGCAAATGAATCGTAAATTAACGTAGGGGCCCACTTCTTTACACCCCATAATGGTATTGGAAGCAAGTAGATTAATGCACCTAGGTAATAGGTGAGAACTGCAAGCGAGTATGCAAGCACTAAAAAATCATTTATCATATACTTTACTCCCTCTTTGCTAAGTTGATGAAGCAAGGTATTTGATCAATGCAAAAACACTTGTACCAACAGCAAGCCAGAAAGCTCCTAAGATAGCGTCCTCTATAATATCTTGACCGAACCTCTTTACCCTATATATGGGAATAGGTGAACCTTTTAGTAGCCATCCTATAGCCCATGAGAGCATAAAGAGAGCCCAAGCTGCAACAACAACCCTATTGGTTAGATCATTAATTAGAGCTTCTATATCCACAGCTACCCTCCCCCTAAAAGTAATGAGGGTTTTTAAAGGCTTTTTTGAGCTTTTAAAAAGCAATTGTTTTAGATAATTCTCAAAATACTTTTATAGTTGGTACTACGGTATTACTCTTGGGTGATAATTCTTTTGAGCATACTATGTCTTAACGATACCATTGTTGTAACGTTCAAAGTACGTCGTGAACTTCTAGAAAGACTCGATGAACTTGTAAAAAATGGCTACTTTTCAAGTAGAAGTGAAGCAATAAGAACAGCAATAATAATGCTGATAAATACTTACAATAAGGAGGAAGGCAATGAAAAAGAACTGAATAGAGAGGATTTAAAAGAAATTTTTGGGCCAAGAATTACCGTTTTAAGCTAATTAGTTTTCCTCGAAAACTAACCTTAATCCTATCTAGTGTTGGTCTTTCTAATTTAGCATTACACTTAGGACAAACTCCACTATACCAATTCATTATCTCACTTGGTGTAGGTAATCCGTAATAATCTTGTCCAACGCGCTCAAAAGTATAAAGTTCAAAACCACAATTCTTACATATATAAACGACAGGCACATTTTTCACCTTAGGTAATACTGACGATATCGCTCACTACTATGTAAGAAAAGGTATTTACTAGCTTCTCCTAAGTAATACCAAACAAATTCTTTAAATGAATATATAAACTTAACTAGAACTAATGCTCAATTAAGTTTATATGTTTAATTAAGTAATACCGACGGTTAAAAATAAATACCTCTTTCCGGCAACAAGATACTTCGACTATAGTAAAGGATAAATTGTTAAGTAGTTTGATCCGAAAAGTACGCATTTTGAAGTGTTATAAAATGTACATTTCACCTAAAGCCAAAATTTCAAAGAGCGCTATAGTTGAAGGAGAAACTATAATTTTGGGAAACACTATTATAGGCAATAGCACCATTATAGGCCATGGCACCATAATAGGGTATCCGGTAAGGAGTAAAATACTTCAACTTCTAGCATCCAGAAAAGTTTTAAACTACACATATTATGATAATGTAAGTTCTGGAAGCATCATCAGAACACGATGTATCATTAGAACTGGAAGCATAATTTATGAGAATGTTCACTTAGGGAACTTTGTTGAAACAGGACATAATGTTGTTATTAGAGAGAATACTGTAATCGGTAACGGTAGTAAGATTGGCACAGGAACAATAATTGATGGAAATGTCAAGATAGGGGAAAATGTAAGCATTCAATCATCAGTTTATATTCCCCCGGAAACGAAAATAGGCAACAACGTATTTCTTGGTCCAAGAGTTGTAATAACTAATGATAAGTATCCTCCAAGCAAACGTCTTCTAGGCGTAGTAATAGAGGACAATGTCGTTGTAGGAGCTAACTCCACATTAATAGCTGGTGTTAGAATAGGGAAAAACTCCGTTATAGCCGCGGGAGCTGTTGTTACAAAAGACGTTCCTCCTGGAAGCGTAGTTGCCGGAGTACCAGCAAAAATTATAGGTAACTACGAGGATTACGTGAGGAAGAGAGAGGAGTACGAGAAAGGGGAGTATGTTAAGAAAACACTGGCCTAAAGTTGCAAAGGTTTACTGGTGTCCTAACTGCAATATTCCATTAGTTAGTAGTAAATGCTCTAAATGTGGAGGAGAAGGAATAGAGGTTAAACTTAGAGAGCCAGCTGACGCTAGATTAGCATTCAAAAGAGACGTTGAAATAGCCTTAGAAGCTTCTAGAGAGAAATTCGGTACGGAAAAAGCCTTCAAATCCGTTATGGGAAATTCTGAAATCGTATTATTAAATAAAACAACACATATTGACGACGCAAAGGAACTTGTGATAAATGGGAATAACGCCGGTATTTTACTTTTCAACCCGTTTACATTAAAATGGGAATTTAGACCCTCATACTACGGTGCACTTAGAATTCTAGAAAATAACGCTGCAGAAACAGTTACTGTAAGAGATAGAATTAAGGAGAACGAAATGATCCCATTTAAAGGGGAAAGCATTGAACAAGGTAAATATGTGATATTAGCAAACTCTAACGGCGTCCCCTTAGGTTTAGGATTAGTTTTAGGTAGTGGAAAAATCCGTGTGGTGAAGAAGTACAAATATAGATTCGTTTACGAGGTTTCCAATAGTAGAACAACATTAGATGATGTGTTAAAGGGTAACGCCGAAAAACTTGAGAAACAAGTTGAGGAAGCAGTTGCTTTCATAAGGAAGATGGATAAGAAAATAGGGAAGCCAGTTATAGTTTCTTTTTCAGGAGGCAAAGATAGCCTAGTATCCTTACATTTAACACTTAAGAGCATAGGTGAACCAACGCTACTATTTAACAACACGGGCATAGAACTACCTGAAACCATAGAAACTGTAGTGAAGGTTTCAGAAAAATACGGTTTAAAACTCGAAGTAGCTGATGCTGGAAACGCTTTTTGGGATTCAGTGAAAACCTTCGGACCACCAGCAAGAGATTATAGATGGTGCTGTAAAGTTGCTAAACTTGTCCCCTTAGCCAAGAAAATGCTTAGAGAATGGCCTATGGGCGCTCTTAACATTGTAGGTCAAAGAGCTTACGAATCCCTTGAAAGAGCAAGGAGTACAAGAATTTGGCGTAACAAATGGGTACCCTTGGTCATAAGCGCTTCGCCAATACAGTACTGGAGTCAACTTTCAATATGGCTTTACATATTCAGAGAAAAACTACTTGACAACGTTAATCCGCTCTACTTCAAAGGCTTCGATAGAATAGGGTGTTTCATGTGCCCTGCTAGTAGGTTAGCCGAATTTGAAGAAGTAAAGAAAACACATCCTAAACTGTGGAGTAAGTGGGAGAACTTCCTTTACAAATGGGCTAAGAAGATAGGTGTTCCTAGAGAATGGGTAACCTTAGGTCTTTGGAGATGGCTAGGACCAGCAGCTCCAAAGAAAGTATTGTCGAAGAAAACAACGTTTAACGCATATGAATGGTATGATTCATACAGTAAATGGGTTGATTTGAAACCTAAGGATTTTAGAGAAGACAAAACAACCTTCAAACTGAGGTTCAATAAAAAACTTAATTTAAAAGCAATTTCATCTATCGCGATAATATTAGGTAGGTCTGTAAGGTCTTTGAATGACGATAAAGTTGAAGTTACAACAAATACTGTAAAGTACATTTTTAAGAGAGAAGGCGAAGTAGAAGTAGTCGCCTATGAACCTCAGGAAAAGCTGGTAGAGGAATTTCTAGATTCAGTGAAGATAGTATACAGAGCACATTACTGTGTAGATTGCGGTTCATGTGTAACATTATGCCCAGCTAATGCGATAAGCATTGTTGATAGAAGACCTGTTGTAAGTAAAGATAGATGTCTCAATTGTAGGGCATGCAATGATATATGCCCCATTTCGGAGGTTATGGTTGAAAAGCTCATTGCTGCACTAATATTTAAAAAGTATGATGCGTGGAGGAGAAAAACTAAGAGGAGCAGATACGAAACAGCTCAGCTTCTCGCAGAGCTCATGAAGAAGGTTAAGCTATCATCTCCTCCAATACCTTCTAGTTCTAATGAATAGTATTTGATGCTCAATAAGTTCCTTATAGAATTCGTTACGATCTTCAAAATATTTACCGACAATCCTGGCAGCACTATGATAACCTATACCGAAAGTTGAAAGAGCTATGATAGCGGCTTTACCGAATCTTAACACTAAATCTGCTTTAAGCCTCTCCTCATTCAATATTGCTTTCTCAGAAGAACTTAGCCTCATATTTCTCCTTATTTTTCTAAGAATATTTTCAATACTTTTGTCTGTAGGCGAAAACACCGTTAAAAAGCCTGAGCCACAAACATTGCATTTCGGATGTTCGGAAATATTTGATATTCTAAATTTCCCAATTATGTTTCCGCACATCAAACATGCTAGTTTAACTTCTTTTCTCTCAATTTTCCTCTTAAAAACCTCTACTATCCTAGTGTATGGGAAAGATTCAACAGCAATATCGTAGTATGTAAATGCTGAAAGGCTTTGAGAAGTCAAAGGTGAGAAGTCATTTGAGGAGATTACTTTAACATCTATTTTCTCCTCTTTCAGTAGTCTTATGAAGTTTATTAAGGCGTTGACATCTATTTTTTCGGTTAAAACCTCTTTAACAGCTTCATCCCCTATAGGCGTATCTACGTAATGGGATAGAACCTTTGAGACTTCCTTCACGCTTACATCTCGTCTTATAGCGCCAAAGCGTTTAGCAACATTGTATAGTTTCCATTTAAAAATCCTACTTCTCTTAATGTTTTCGATGAGGACGTATTTTAAAAGTCCTTCATCCATACTTTTAAGTTCGTCTATAATATATTTAGCATCAATGTTCATGCTGCTTTGCAATACTATCTTGTACGGGTCACTTTTACCTACAACTTCGACCCCGCTTTTCCTAAGGAGATATGTTATTATAAGCATAAGGCCGAAATTTCCCTTACTTCCTAAATGTGAATGAATTATCGCTGTTTTCCCTTTAATTACTTCAATGACAAAGTTCTTATCTGTTGGTATCCATTTCTCCTTTGAATAATGCTCCATAATTTTCTTAAGTATAAAGTTCATAGTTGATTGTGAATATGAATATTGAGTTAATGCTTTCATTCCCTCGTTAATGATTCTACGTTTTAGTGCGCCTACTTCCCTAGAAACTCTGTAATCTACAGGTATTAACCCGCCTTCCCACCTTGGAATAGCTCCTAACGCTTCTTTAGCTGGTTTAACGTAGACGTACTTTTCATCATAGTCTAAAACCTCCCATACGTTTCCTGAAAGCAGAAATTTAACACCAATATCTAACGATGTTATTACAAAGTCCTCATCTAACTGACCTATAATTGTATTGTCGATAACGTTTTTTACTAAATAGTGCTTTACATCAGGAATCATAGAAACCTCATAGTAATACATTCTTGTCCTACGTGTTCTCCTCACATTTTCCCCATTAAACGATATTATACCTAGTGTTGAGGCGAAACTTAGTACCTCAATTAATGTTTCGTAGCTTAAGTTTCTATAAAAGAAAGATCTTCTGAACACCTTGTAAATATCGTAGACGTTAAGCTCTCCATACTCTAGCAACATGCCAGCAACTTCGTATACTAGAACATCTAGGGGTGCATCGTAAATTACTTCCTTCTCAAGATCCCTATGAAGCATCCTTCTAGCTATAACTAACGATTCTAATGCATCATCAATGTTAGCTAAAGTTATTATGTAACCTAAAGATTCCTCCCTCTCCCTATGTCCTGAACGACCTATTCTCTGCATAAGCTTTATAGCCTGCCTTGGAGAACCATACTGAACAACTATATTTACTCTTCCCACGTCAATACCTAATTCTAAAGATGATGTAGCAATAACGTATTTTACAATACCTTCCTTAAGCTTTTTCTCCACAGAAACCCTTACTGTTCTAGAAAGACTTCCATGGTGCACTAATACGTTAATTCCAAAAATACTTTTCAACCTTGAAGCTAAAAGTTCGGCTAGGTCTCTAGTGTTAGTAAATACTATAGCGGATTTAGCTTTGTCAAGAATTTCAACTATTCTTCTAAGTCTAGCAACGGTATCCGGGGTAAGCCCTTCTTTGGAAGCTAAAATTTCGTCCTCTTCTGTAGATTGTGGTGTTTCAACAATTACCTTGTAAGGTTTTTCATACTCAACTTCAACTACCTCAACATACCTAGGACCACCAAGAAATCTTTTCGCTAATTCAACGTTTCCAACAACAGCTGAAAGCCCTATCCTCTGAAATTCTCTTCCAACAAGCTTAACTAGTCTTTCAAGAGCTACAGAAAGTATTACGCCACGCTTACTAGACATAAGTTCATTTACTTCATCAATAACAACCCATCTAACATTCTTAAGGGCCTTCCTCATAAGATTATGAACTAGAAGGTAATGTAGCGTCTCAGGAGTAGTTATCAACATGTGCGGCGGATTTTCAGCTATCTTCCTTCTAAAATACTGTGTTGTATCACCATGCCTTACAGCAACATTTAACCCTATCTCCTTAGCTATACGCTCCATCCTAACTAAAATATCCCTATTTAAAGCCCTTAACGGCGTTATGTAGAGTACTAAAATACCTTGTACTCTCCCATAATTCTCAAGAACTTTAGAGTATATGGGAAAAAGTGCCGCTTCTGTTTTACCGGAGCCTGTTGGAGCCATAATTAACGTGTTATATCCGCTCAAGACAAAAGGTATCGCCTTACTTTGGATAAGTGTGGGTTTAACGTAACCATACTTTAAAATAACCTTTCTAAGTTTATGATTTAGCAAACTAAATACGTTAAAACTACTACTGTCCAAAGTGGTAAGATTTCTCTTCTCTGCCATGCTGTATTCCGCTTTCTTCTCCTACATTGTAAGCTAGCATTTAAACCCTTAAAAATTAATATACTCTATGATGTTAAATTTAGGATACGGTAAAAGAATGCCTATAAGGAAAGTTGCCTCATTTGCCGTAGTAATATTCGTACTATCTATTTATGCAGTATTGTTTTCGTTAGCTAAAAGCATGTTAGTATCATCCCCTATGCTTTACGTAGTAATCGTGTTTTTCCAATTAATATTAACAATACTTCTTGAATCACCAACACTAGCTCTGATTTCATCACTCATGGTTATTTTAGGTATAAATGTCCTTAAACGATACGTTCTCCTACTGGCCTCTCTATTAGGTAGTCCTGCGTTATACTATCTAGTTTTTGCAGTAGACACTTTAGTTAAGAATGCTTCAACGTACTTGGTCATTTTAGCAACATATATAACACTTTACTACTCATGGGCCTTTATAGCTAAGAAAGGAGATTACTTAATAGAGAAAATTAAGGAGAAGGAAATTAAGAAACCCAAAATTAACGTTAAATATGTTGCTTTAGCATTACTTATTTCGCTAACGATTATGTTGATTAGACCCATGACTTTACTTGATGAAATAATTTACTTCGTTGGCGTTTTGGCCTCAATACTTATCATTGGAACCCATAGGTATAGTATTTTAGCAACACCTATTTTATCCTGGATTACAATACCTCTTCTCTATACCTTCCGTGAAGAAACTGTAGTTGTTGAGCTAAAAAAGCCCTTAACAAGAGAGGGAATAGTTTTAGGTAAGGTGGCAGCAACATTAACACATGGAAAACCTGTTAATGAGTGGCTAAAGGATAAGATAACGGCAAAGTCTCCTTCATGGTATTGGCGTAAAGTAAGCGGCGACTACGCATTTGATCCTTATCATCAAGTAAACTATCATATATTGATAACAGGAACTAGTGGAACAGGCAAGTCCAGTTTAGCAAGGAAGCTTGTTAAAGAGCTATATTATAAATGGAGAATACCGTCGCTTATCCTAGACCCACACAACGAGTACATAAGCTTAGTAAAGGAGTTAGGGGGAGTTGTTGTCGATGCATCTGAAATTTCAGTAAACCCATTAGAACTAGATGGAGCCTCGCCAAGAGAAAGAGCAGTACAAGTAGCGGATACTTTACAGAGAGTTTTCAGATTAGGAAATTTGCAAAGGGCAATACTGGAAGATCTCATTGAAGAAGCATATGCGGAGAAAGGCATTCTTCTAGATGATGAAGAAACCTGGAATAATGCACCACCAACATTCCAGACACTACTTAAAGTCGTTGAAAAGAAAATAGAGTATGCTGAATCAAGCGCCGAAAGAAGCCGCTATGAAAGCTTAAAACCATACCTCAGAATGCTAGCTTCAACAATTTTCAGAAACACAACAATAGAGTTCAGCGAAATACTAAGTAAACCCAGCGTAATAGCTATGGCTAAACTACCTGGAGACTATGTTAAATCAATTCTCTCAGAAACTATCCTCAGAAAAATAGCTCATAAAATGTATTTAACAGGTAAAAAGAACACACTGAATAACTACGTAGTAATAGATGAAGCACATAGGCTCTATAGAAGAGGTGTTGAACCCTCACTTGTAGCTAAGCTTATGATGGAAAGTAGAAAGTTTGGAATAGGATTTATTATAATAACACAGCAGCCGCTAGACATTGATGAGTCAATAATTGCAAATGCGGCAACAAAAATATCGTTTAAAATAACTGAACCCGAGAACCTAGACTACATAGCAAAGGCTTTCGCAGGTTTCGTTACTGATAATAGGTATGATATGGTTAGGAAAGCCATATATTACTTACCGAACTACTATGCTGTAATCAAGGATAGCGCATTAAGCGACCCAGTAATTGTTAAAGTAGATACTTTAAGTTGAACAAGGTTTTTAAATGCCTCTTAAACTACTATTTCACCGACTCAAACCTTGCTTAGCCTTGTGGGGGTTTAGTTTTTGTCCGAAGACGAAATTATTAGTGAAAAAGCGGAGGAAACAGCCACTAAAGAAGAGGAAGAGGTTGAAGAAGAGGAGGAATATAGTGAAGAACTATCTATTCAAGACCTAGAGTTCTTCGTTGAAATAACTGAGCTCTGGGAGAAGATGCTTCGAGGAGAGGCTTCTATAAGTGAGTTAACTAAGCTCGAGCGCAAGAAAGTTAAGGTTAAAGCTAGGAGAAAGAGAAGAAAATAACAATAAAACTTTATTTATCTATATTTCACTTTTAACAACGCTCACATTATAGCCTAAACTCTTTAGAACTCTTACTACATCATCTACGGAGATGCTTCTATCAAAAAATAACCCTATTTTCTTACCTTCCTCATCACTTACAAGCTTTACTTTATCAAAAAGCACTGCTCCTCTAAGCATATCACTTGTGTCATGTGGTATTAGTATGTAGTTTTTGAACTTTTTACGTGCAATCTCATAGAATACATCAAAATTCCTTACGATTCTAGCGACTTCTTTGATGTCCTTTTCCTTATTAGGAAAGTTTTCTAAAAGTGTCTGGAGAAGACTCTCTGCTTCTTCAATAGGAATTTCAACATATTTGTAATTCCCAATAATTACTTTAACTATGATGCTTTTAGCCATGTTCCTCTATGCCTCTACAGTTTTTGCTGAGAACACTGTGTTTTTAATTAGAAAAAGTAACATTATAAAGTTTGGTTGGTAGATATTTTTAAATGTGGTGAGTAGGGAAATGACGTTCAGAGCGGTTTATCCATCGGCATCGAAATTTAAGTACATAGCTCAAACATTAGCTAAAATAGCGGATGAAATACCTTTCATAGCTAATGAAAACGGCCTTTTCGTTAAAACATTAAGTCCTGATAAAACTACGATGATATCGCTTACCATACCCTCATTGGCATTTGATGAGTTTGAATGTCCTGAGGAAACAACATTTATTGTAAGTAGTGACGAGTTCAACAAGACCGCTAGACGTGGTTCTAGAAACGATATGGTCGAACTTGTTCTTGAGAAGGAAAATAGAAGATTAAGAATGACATTCATTGATAAAAAACTTGGATATAAAAGAACATTCTATGTGCAACTAAAGGAAGGTGTTATAGAGAAACTACCTGAACCGAAGCTAAAATTACCTGTCACAGTAAGAATGATTAGCGATGACTTCAAGAACCTAATTAAAGACGCTAAAATCGTAGGTGATGAAATAGAATTCATAGCTACACCAGAGAAACTCGAAGCCAGAACGATAACTCCGCAAAAAGAATACTATAACGTTATGAGACTTGATAGACCGCTAATATCACTTGTAGTTGAAGAGT
The DNA here is from genome assembly GCA_021158265.1 of Thermoprotei archaeon. Lineage (GTDB taxonomy): Archaea > Thermoproteota > Thermoprotei_A > EX4484-217-1 > EX4484-217-1 > DRYM01. The sequence goes on along the minus strand of JAGGUY010000023.1, from coordinate 7,912 downwards.
CTGAGGTTAGATCAACGTACGGTGTAGACCTCTTGGAAATAACGTTAAAGGCTGTTGCAGCATCCGAAACAGTAACATTAGAGTTCGGTTCCTCTATGCCCATGAAGGTTACGTTCGAAGTCCCTGGAGGAGGCTCATTAGTCTATTGGGTTGCACCTAGAGCACAAGCATAAAAAGAACTGTTTTATCATTCAAGCTTACCTAATAATTCCTCAAGAACTTTCTGTATTTTCTCTTCAGCAGCTTTTTTCTCAACCTTTCTTACCTCTTCAACAGTCTTTGGTTTCGCTTTAGGAAACCATACAGGTTTCGAGCAATGATTTCGTTCAGGGCATAAGAGACAACATGACGCACAGACTTGTCTCTCTGGGTGAAGCCAACATGTTAATGTGGGCACGTAATTTCCACAAATATGGCAGCGTTCCCAATACATTGTCATCGCTTAACATCTCCCACTTAGCAATAGCCGAATTTAATCTTAAACTCACCATATATTTCTTTAAGCCTAAGTTCCCATTTAGCTAAGTCCTTAGGATCTTCCGGATAACTATAATAATGTTTTTTCACCTTATCCATGAGTGACGCTAACGTTTTAAGTTTCAAAAGCAAACTTGGCTTACTTAAAAACTTTATCGCACTAATAATCTTATTCATTATGGTTGCTCTCAAATCTCCTGTTGAACTTATTTCTAATAATTCATCCTCAGAAACAATTTTCTTTTTAATTATTAATGTTAGTTCTTCTTCACTTAATTTTTGGAGAAACATTCTAAGTAGATCTAGAGATGCTTGCTTAGCACCGTAATTCATAATGTATATTTTATTTGTTTTCCAAAGGGTTTTAGTCGAAATTACACCTTCACTTAGGGCATCTATGGAAGCCTTAGCAGCAGCCCAAGCAGATATAAGAGAAGACCCTATGCCCCCACCGTGAAGAGGATTTGCTGTAAATGCAGCATCACCTATTGCTATAAAGTTGGAGTAAACAAGTGATTTTAGAGGCCTACGGGTAGGTACTATTCCTCCACCTGCATGTATGAGTTTTGAATTCTTGAAAATATCTCTTGTGAGAATGTATTTTCCGAATTGCTCGACAGGATTAGGATATCCCATTCCTCCTTGAATGCCTAATCCAACATTCACTTTGCTTTTACCTTTAGGGAAAAACCACCAATATCCTCCCGGAGCTATTAATGGGGACAAGTATATTCTTAGATACTCTGGTTCTTCAATTTTAGTACTTAAAACCCTAATTTCTCTATATGCTACCGAAACGTCTTTATAATCTAGTTTTTCAGAAACCCACCAGTTGCTAGGCAATTTATTTCTTAAAACACCTGCAATACCGGAGGCGTCGACTATTATTTTGCCCTCCAATACTCTATTTACACCGGTTCTTCCGTCGTGTATGAGAACCCCTTCAACTTTTCCATTACCAATTATCGGCCTCTTTGCATAAGAATTATCGTATAGTAAAACACCCCTTGAAAGCGCCTCGTGAAGAAGTCGTTGACCAAAAGCTTTTCTATTTAGCTCAAAGCCCTCGCCTTTAACCAATAAACTGTGTTTCTCATCTGGTGCAATAACTCTAATACCTTTAACTACACCTTCAACTTCATCGCCTGAGGGTTCTTTTAAACCCAACTTCTTAAAATACTCTCTACTAATTGCATCACCGCAGACTTTCTCTCCAATTTTCTTTAAAGGCTTCATTTCAACTAAAGCTACAGAAAAGCCCTTTTCAGCAACTAATCGTGAATAAAATAAGCCTGCAACTCCTCCTCCAACAACTATAGCGTCAAATTTTTCTGAAGAAATCATTTACAACACCTTCATGTGAAGGTTATCGCGAGCACCAGTTTTCATCATCCCTCAGACGCGGGTTCGACGCTCATCAAGTTATGTAGGTTTCACAATGCTCTCTCTTATATTTTTCCTCTAAACAGCATATTAGCCCAGTAAATAATTGCCGCTAATTGGGCTAAATACCATAGTGAAATAGCAGATAGCCCATAAACCATAAGCATGTATAGTGTAATTGCAGTAGTAATTATCGAAAACACTAACTCGTAAGCGAATTTAAAACCCCTAACCCTATAATAGCCTTTGGGGGTAACATGCCATTTAAAGGGTAAGTTAGCTAAGCCTTTAATTGAAGAAATAGCGAGTATAGGTGCGAGCATAAAAGTTAAGCCAGCTGATCTTCCAAGAATCCTTAAAGCTCTAATAAAACTTAGTAGTCCTCTCATATATTTCAAGAATAAAATGGAGTAAAGAAGTAAAACAGCAATCAAAAACATAAATGAGTATATGAAGGATGTTGCAATAACAGATTTTCCAAATAGAACTGTAAATACAGGAATAATAATGTTAAGTAGCACTATGGACAATGATGAAAAATATTGTGAAAGATAAAGTATGTTTTCAATCTTCCTGGCACTTCCCATTTTACTTCTTAGAATTCTTCTCCAATACATTCTTAACAATTGAGCTGCTCCATAAGCCCACCTCTCCTGTTGCAATCTATAAGCGTAATATGTTGAAGGAACTTCAAGCAATGTATAAATATCGTTAGCAAAACAAACATTATAACCTTTACTGAGAAGCCTTAAACCTAATTCAACATCTTCAAGTAAACATTTCTCGCAAAAACCACCTATTTTGACAAGTAGATCCTTAGGTATAACAAATCCTGAACCAGCAATACCAGAGTATCCAAGAATCTCATATCTTTTCCTAAAAAGCGTTTCAACAAGAAACTTTTTAGTATAGCTTAATGCTTCGCTAAGTAATGAGCACTCTACATTTGATGGTTCCCATCTAGTCATCAAAACATTGCATTTTCTTTTCAGGATAGCGTCGGCTATGTTTAACAGATATGTTTCATTTATTCGGGAGTCAGCATCTAAAACGATAACGTAATCTTTATTAGATATTTTAAGTGCAAAATTGAGTGCTCCGGCTTTGTATCCCTTCCTACTTTCCCTACGCACAATGTTTATGTTTAACTTCGAATCGATAACTGCTAAAACACGATCCCTTATGTTTTCGAAAACATTAGGTTCATCGTCGCTTACAATTATCACTTCGTAAAGTTTTTTCGGATACTTCTGCCTTACAAGGTCCTCCACTATGCTTAACAGTGTTTCCGCTTTTTCATTGTATATAGGAATTATTATCGTAAATGATGGCATATCTTTATTGAAAACAACGGTAGAATTTTTTCCTCTGAATTTTCCTTTAACCACATAGTAGGTTATTTGGAGAATTAAAGGTAGCAAAACAAATACCATAATTATTAAAAGAATCAGTGCCAGTACCGCGTTTAAGGCTTCGCTCATGTACTGCATTTTAAATTCCTCTCCCTATACTTAGCTATCATTATAAACCATAAAATTAGCCATATCAAGGCAACTAATGAGGAAATAGCTAATTTAATAAGACTAAACACGGTTTTCTCCATGGGTGTATTTCCAGCCGGGAAAATAGTTATTATTCCATTCACTATGTAGAGAACGCATAGCATACCTAACCAAGCAGCTATCATTATTAATGCTACAGGTAAAACTGCTCCAACAATTTTTCTAATATTCATATGCGTTTTCCCTGGAAAACATTGATGCATTTCTTCTTAAAAGCTAATGAGTCATCGTACATGTAAACATTGTTGAACATAACGTATATTTCAGAACATTCCTCTCTGATATACCTCGCTATTTTCGACACTAAACTTTCCAAATCATTATCACTATACTTATATCTGTAATTAGGCCATTTACCGTTTTTACCATGTAATCTCAAATACACTATGTCACCTAAGATAACGGGATCCATAATGAAGGGGTCAACACAATGAATTATCCCAGTTTCTTCAACAACCTCCCTAATGCTTTCAGGATTGTTAATCCAACTACCCCTAGGCTCCCAGGCAATTACTATGTTTCCGGAAACGCTTCTGGCCTTCTTGAAGAACTCTATGGCGTTCCTAAGGTTTTCATCATTCATTTTAAATGATGGTGGTGTTTGAACAACTATTATTTTGGAGTGAAGTATCTTAGCTATATTAACTATCTTTCTCCAAGCATCAATGTTTTCAGGTGTCGGCTTGAGGCTCCCATATGCTTCAGGTTTTTCAAGTTTAATTCCAGCTTTTCTCCATGTGGGGCTTTTAGGAGAATGCGTAATTACCTGCCACGCTTTAACTGTAAATTCAAAATCTTCAGGAGCTTCATTCCTCCACTTTTCAGCAGTTCTTTCTAATGGCAACCTATAAAATGTCTGCTGAACCTCAACAACCCTATGCGTTTGAAAGTATTTCCTCCTTGAAACGGGAAATCCGCAACATCCAATTTTAATAACGTGTTTAGTCATCATTGCTTAAGCCTAAAAGATAATGTTACATTAAGTTTATTAAGCATTTACTCATATGAGAGCTACTTAGTTTACAGTGACATCTAGTTGAAAAGAAAAACTGCTAGGAAGGTGTCTCGAAATAGTAGAGCCGCCAAGAAAATTTACGTGCCTTATGTGTGGAGATTGCTGTAGAGCAAGCCCTATCTCGCTCTTACCACATGAGCAATTGGTAATCATTAGGTTGGCTAAAAAACTAGGTGTTAAAGTAGACTTTACAAGAGGATATACAGTATATGATAGGTTAAATAATGTAAATATCGTCCTCACCTATCATATGCAACTTACGGAGAAAGGCGTATGTCCCTTTTTAAGAGATGACAATAAATGCAAGGTTCACAGATTATATAAGCCACTAATATGTAGAAGCTTCCCATATACAATAAAGAACGTAAGCTACTTTTTCGACCCAATAACTAGAACAGCCTTTCATAGAAGCGAGTACACTATTTCAGGAGCATGTAAGTTTATAAGAGAACATGCAGGAAGTCTGGAGTTCTATTTAGGTAATGAAGCATTTGTGAGGAAATTCTTTGAAGATGAGGTAAGAGCAGGGTATCTTATGGAGAAATATAGGAGTATGTATATGGCAGCACTTACATATCTTTGGAAAATGAACTATGTAGACTTAGCTTCGAAGGAGCATAAGGGGGCAGTATATGTTAACGCATATGCATTCATCAGAAAATTCATACCATATTTCGCAATAGCACCTAGCTAAGCTACTTCACTTTAAGCTTCATTAAGAATTCCTCAATAAAAGCCCTGCCATTCTTGGAAATGTAGTCGTGACCTCCTAATACAATTTCGAAATCGTATCGAAGAATTTTTGAGAGAGACCTCTTTAATGCATGGAAGTCTTCAGTTTGCTCTTCGGAAAGTATGGCGTCACCTAAAGCTAGAACTTTATTGCCATGTATTTCAAAGTATACCGATATAGATCCCTGCGTATGTCCAGGGGTATGTATTATTTCAAAAACCATTCCATCTACTTCTAATGTTTCATACTCTTTCCTTAAATTCACGGTTATAGGTGAGGGCTTAAATTCTAAACCAAGCTTTTTCGCCAAAGTTTTATCGGGATTTCCCTCACGAATAAATAATGAATCTGGTTCATGCGCTACTGTCTTCACACCTAAACCATAATATAAAGCACTTGCTCCACCTGCATGATCAATATGGCAATGTGTAAGTATGACGTATTCTATGTCTTTGAAGGGATTTATTCCTAATTCCAGAATATTTCTAAGCATATTTTCGAAACCTAAACCTGTTCCAGAATCTATTACTACACCCTTGCGTTTCTCAGAAAGCACGAGATAAACATTCGCATCTAACATATGCGTTAGCATTGGTCCTCCAATTAGATATATTCCTCTAGCCACTCCGATGAGGGGCATTCTAAACTACCGTTTATAAACAATATTGCTATTTGTTGCTACTTTTTAACAAGCCTTCTTACTTCAACGTATTTAACTACAGGTAGGCTATTTAATTCAAGCTTGAGTTTATCAATATTATCGATATGTGCTCTTGAAATATCAACTATTATTAAGCACTCAGCTGTTTCACCTCTCTTAACAGCTGCGCATCTATTAGCTACCATGTCTATTCCTAAATCAGCGAATTTGGTAGCTACCTTAGCTAACGCCCCTGGCACATCCTTTAATTCTATTTTAAGCTCTAATAGCTCAGCTGATGGCGGAAATATTGGCGTCAGTATTATTTCTCTAGATTCCGTATCAGCTATTAAGAGCACATGCATTCCCTCAAAGAGTCCTAAAGATTCCCTCATAATCAAAGGAATAGTGATTCTTCCCTTACTATCTATTTTAGCTACTTCCGAAAGCTTCACAATAGAACACCTAACTTCTTAAGCCCGAGTCTTAATCATAATCTAGCCATACCATTAGCTATTTGTTAAACAATTCAGTCTTATACTCCTAATTACTAATTATTAGCAACGAATTTAATAACGTATTCGCCTAAACCCACATTTAATGCCGATGCTACTACAGAGCATTTCGCCTTAAGCATAAATACAATGTTCTTTTTCAGTTTAAAATCCTTAGATCCTAAGTACTCATAATGGGCCATACCCTTAGCCATAATTAGATCTGATGAAGCTATAATTTCTAATAATTCAGGTGTTATTTCATCTAGGAAAACACTTGATGCATCGGTTCCGGTTTCCACCAACTTAACATTATCTCCGATGTTTGAAAAACCGAGTTTTAAAGCTTCGCTAAAGGTTATGTCGTTTTGGAAGGATCCAGATTTAGCTACAACATAGATTTTTATTTGAGGATATTCTTTAGCGATAAGTTTTATGAGCTCTCTATCAAAAACTGCTTCACCAGCGTTATCGAGCAAATAAGCTACAACCTTAGATTTACTGAGATGACCAAGTATTCTTTGCTCATCATTTATTCTAAACACTGCTTTATTAAGCTCATTAAGTATGTTTTCCACATTAAACTCGTATCCTAAAACACCAAAATCTATGGAATTACCTACTGTTGCGAGTTTTAAGAGAAAAGAGAAATCACTTAGCCTATCCTTACCTATGTTCTTCAATATTTTCTCAGCAACAATATTGGCTAAGTCTTTTTCGTCACGGTAAGGATCATTGTTCTTCACGTATTTCTTAAGTTCTCTAAAAGATTGAGTAGCAACCTTTGTTATGTTCATACCTTTAAGAGCGTAGGTAGCTACATTAATGGCTAATTTGCTCATGAATTTTACTCGGTCCTCGCGCTTATCAATATATTTCGAAAGCTCTCTTGCTCTAACATGTAAAATGCATGGGATACAATATGCATCTATTGAGATCATGTTAGACATCACACATACTAGATCGTGTATTACCTAGTATTTACTTAACAACTTAAGAAACTCTCTCATGAATGCTGGCAGGTCTGGAGGATGTCTCGAAGTAACAAGGTTTCCGTCAACAACTACCTCCTTATCTTCATATATTCCTCCAGCAGCTATCACATCGTCTCTAATCCCTATATACGAGGTTATTCTTCTTCCTTTAACAGCATTTGCTGAAATAAGTAATTGTGGACCATGACATATTGCTGCTATGGGCTTATTTTTACGTAAGAAGCTCTTCACTATTTCAATAACCTTAGGTATTATACGTATTTTTTCAGGAGCTCTTCCACCAGGAATCACTAGTCCTATATACTCCTCAGGATTCACCTCATCGAATGTAATGTCGACCTTAATTTCGTATTCATGCTTACCCTTGATAAAACCCTTACTCTTAGATGCAACATGTACCTCATAACCCTCTTCTATAAGTCTATAGTAGGGGTAAAGTAATTCTATGTCCTCTACATCATTGTATGTAATTATTAAAATCTTACCTTTAGCCATATAGAACACTCACCCTTATCTAACCTTGTAAATAATTGATAATGATCAGCATTTAGCCTGTTCTTCATCCCTTAAGCGGTCGTTTCGTGGTCCTTTCATCAGCTCTTCTCTAACTTCT
>JAGGUY010000032.1 GCA_021158265.1 Thermoprotei archaeon | reverse complement strand
TTGGATGAAGTCCTCTAACAAGCTTTGGTCCTCTATATCCTGAAGAAGGCATTGGAGGATATCCTTTAAGCTTATGTCTAATCTTATTATCTATACCTCTAGGTCTCCTCCATACCTCATCAAATTTGGCAAATTTCCACCATAGGGTACGTAGGAACCTAGGTCTCTTCCTATTCATAATGTTCCTTAATCTTAGTAGTCTCTTAAACACGCCTTCCTCACTGCCCATAGGCTATCATTCCTCCATTGTTCCTTTTTCGTAAATGTATATTCCGTCCATGAAAACTCTTGGGTCGTAGTCTTTTATTCTAGCTGCTTTTTCAATGTTTGCTGCTGTTTGACCTACATGTTCAATGTTTATTCCTTCAACAATAACGTCCTCTCCTTCAACACGAACCGTTACATCATCTCCGAAGACTTCAGCGTAGCGAGGAGCTTTTTCACCTAAGTAGTTTTCAATAATTATTTTCTTACCTTGAACCTTAACTGATATGGGGAAGTGTGAGTAAATTATTTTCAACTTATACCTATAACCTTTAGTTACTCCAGTAATCATGTTTCTAATATGAGCAGCAATAGATCCTACAAGGGCTTTTCTTTTCCTATTCGCAAAGTATGTTTCAACAATTACCTTGTTATCTTCCTTCCTTATAATCACATGTCTTGCATGTGAGAAGTCCCTTTCCAAAGTACCCTTAGGTCCGCTAACCTTAACCTTCATACCCTCTACTTCTAATGTTACGTTTTCCGGAACCTCTACTTCCTCAGAATAATGTACGAGCTTAACCATAATGCATCATCCTCTCTTTGCTTAGTAAACATATGCTAACACTATTCCCCCTATCTTCTTAGCTAATGCTTCCTTATGGGACATTACTCCTTGAGGTGTTGAGAGAACAATTATTCCCATCTCTCTTGATGGAAGATATTTTCTAAGCCACTCAGGCATGTTAAGTAAGTCAACGTATTTTACGGAAACTCTAGGCTTAATTACGCCACACTTGTTTATTCTACCTAAAAGTTGAACCTTAATTTTACCCCATCTACCATCGTCTATGTATTCGAATTCTCCAATGTATCCTTCCTTCTGGAAAACTCTTAAGACATTGGCTATGAGTTTGGATGCAGGCATAATTATTGCTTCCTTCTTACCTCTAACTTCATTGTTCCATATTGTCGCTAAGGCGTTAGCTAAGGTGTCAAGCATTACCATTTTTAGGATCACCTCAGTTGTATTTTCTAAAGCCTAATGTGGGAGCGACTTCTCTAAAGCACTGCCTACATAAGTATAAGCCATATCTCCTAATTAATGGCCCATGAGATCCGCATCTAATACATACTCTTGATCCTTTACCGAACTTTCTTTGAACAGGTAGTCTGAACTTTCCCATGAGTACCACCTTTAAACTATTGTTACTCCAAACTCTTTAATCATAAACTCTATTGCCTCCTCCTTCTTCACCCTATGGCGTAAAGGTATTCTTGAGCGAGCCCTCTTCCTACGCATAACGCGGAAACCTGGCCTCTCAATAGTTACGCACACGTCCATTCCGAAAATGCCTATTTCGGGATCATATTTTACGCCAGGTATGGAAATATGTTCTTTTATTCCGAAAGCGAAATTGCCAAATCTATCAAAACTTGAAGCCTTAAGTCTCCAACCAACTGCTTCAAGAGCTTTACGTAAGAACTCTATTGCTCTCTGTTTTCTTAAAGTAACCATTACGGCTATGTTTTCTCCTCTATGAATACCAAACTCCTTAATTGTTCTTTTTGCCTTTCTAGGTACAGGTTTCTGACCTGTAAGCATTTCTAAAACCTTCATTGCTTTCTGAAGTCTTTCACCACTTTCTCCAACACCTATGTTAACTGTGACCTTAGCTATCCTAGGTTTAAGCATAGGATTCTTCTTCCAAAGCTCCTCATAATTTGTCTGGGTAGTAACTGACATCACCAAGCACCCTCAGGCAAGCTTATTTCCGGATTCTCCTTACCTATTACGAAAATGTAGTCCTGTATTGTTTGGAACTTGTTTCCATTCTTATCTTCCAATGTTACAATGTTCATTCTCTTCTTCATCATCTTAGTTATTCCCACAATCCTACCGACTCTACCAACGTTCCTACCATCGACAACTATTGCGATTGCGCCTTCCTCAAACTTATAATGACCTATTATTTCCTGTTCGGGAACAGTTATTTTCAATGTGTCGAATGTTTCGTAAACGTCTTCTTCGGGGTTTGTTGGGTCAGAAACCCTTATGAGAATGTTTCTCCCATCATGAAGGTTAAGTTGTATGTGTCCTCCCTTAACAGTTGTTTTATTCTCTATTCTTACAAGCTTGTACTTAGCTTCATCCTTACTTATTTCGTGAAGTTTGAAGAATTTGACAGGATAGGGGATTATTCTAAACCACTTGTCTAGCTTTGTTATTTCGAGAACGTCCATTAAGCCTACAGGGTATTTGTAGTTTCTTCTAACTCTCCCATCAACCTTTATGTGTCCCTCAGCAATTATTTTCCTAGCTTCCCTACTTGTTTTAGCTAGTCCAAGTATTTCCCTTACAATTATGAGTAAGGGTAAGCTTCTTTCTAAAGGATGAGGACCTGGGCTAGGTTTAACAACCCAGTGATACTCCTTCTTAAGTATAGGCCAAAACGCTGGTGCTGCGAATCTCGTTAGGTGCCTTCTGCCACCCATTTTACCCATTTCACGTCTCACCTAGCTTGCTCAGCTTCTTCAGAGGAAGCTTTTATTTCAACTTTTCTTCTTTCAATAATTCTCTTCCTGTATGGGTCTGAGAGGTCAAGCTTAGTTATAACAACCTTTGATGGGTGTATAGGGTAGAATCTCTGTGTACCATCGGCTCTTTTAATAGTTACTCCTTCAATGTATATTCTAACTCTCTTATAGTCTACTCTAACAACTTTACCTTCATGTCCTCTCCAGTTCCCTCTAACGATCCTAACAGTATCTCCCTTACGTACTGGAAGCCTTTTCACTCCATGCTTTTCCTGCAGTTCTTCTGAAAGTAGAGCGTTGAAGAACTTATGTCTTAAATGGAGTGGGGCGTTGTAGAAGCTTTTCCTTTGTTTTCTCGGCTGTTTAGATTTTGTTAGACCCATCGTCAAGCACCTTTCTAAACAATTATTGTTGCTAATTCAGCTATTTTGGGCCATCTTTCAGCTGCTTCTTTAGCTACAGGCCCCCTAATTTCTGAGCCTTTAGGTATACCTTCCGGGGTAACTATTACTGCAGCGTTGTCCTCGAAAACAACTCTTGTCCCATCAGGTCTACGGTAAGGCATTCTCTGCCTTATTATTACAGCTCTAACTATTTGCTTTCTCATATCGGGTGTTCCTTTCTTTACCGAAGCAACTACTACGTCACCTACTGATGCCTTAGGTAACTGCCTAAGTCTTGTTTTATAGCCTGGTACTCCTATAACCATGATTTCTCTTGCACCGCTATTGTCAGCTACTACAAGTCTCGTACCTACCTGTATTCCTGCAGAAATTCCTCTACGAGTGGTCTCTCCTCCACCAGCTTTCCTTAAACGTTTAACCATGGCTTACTACCTCTCAACAGCTCTCTTCAACACTTTCACTACTACGAAAGACACAGTTTTCGAAATAGGTCTTGTCTCAGCTATTAATACTCTATCTCCTTTTTTAGCGTTAATGCAGGGTGGGTTGTGGGCGTGTATTTTGCTTCTTCTCCTCTCATACCTTCTAAACTTTCTAACGTAATGTAAGTACTCTCTTTCAACAACGACTGTTTTATCCATTTTATCCGAAACAACCACACCTTCGAGAACTATTCCCCTAACAGATAAGGTACCGTGAAATGGACAATTAGGATCATCACATTCTTTTTCCGGAGGCTCTACTCCGGGTAATCCAATGTTTCTAGCGGGCATTTTTCACCATCTACCCCTAACTTTTTTCTTTAACCTTTCCTCGGGTCTTCCAACAAGGATTGATCCGTCAACCACTACTTTTCTCCCATTTGGGAGCGTGAATAAAAATTTAGATACAGATTTAAGAACTTTCTTCTCGCCTTCAGATGTTTCTAAAACCAGCATGTTATAGGTTTCATCGATAACTTTCCCTTTTAATCCAACATAGCTTTCAGCAAGAGATTCTAAAACCTCAACCGATAAACCTATGAGCTCATGGTTAATAATGTTTCGTGGAGAATGTTTCAAAAATAAAACACCTTAAAAAATCACTTATGTTTCCTCTTC
>JAGGUY010000054.1 GCA_021158265.1 Thermoprotei archaeon | reverse complement strand
TTCTACGCCAGCTAATCCTCCACCAACAATAACGATAGATGATGCTTCATTAACTTTCTCTTTCAGCTTAACCATTCTATCATAGTTTTCCTTAACATAGAATACTCCATCAAGTCCCTCTCCTTTCACACCGAGTTTTGATGGTTTAGAGCCCGTAGCTAAAACTAAGTACTCGTATTTTACTTCATCATGGACTTCTAGAATTACTTTCCTACTGAATCTATCGATGTTCGCAGCTTTATCCACTATAAGCTCTATGCTGTTCCTTTCGAAAATCTCATCACTTATAATGCTCTTTTCTAAAGGAATTCTCGTGAAAATGTAGGGTATTGTGCAAGGTATTAGTTGTTTCTTAGAATCCCTAATTAAGACTATTTTAGCGGCAGGATTAAGGGCTCTATAAGTTAAGGCAGCCTCTATACCCGCAGGACCACCACCAATAACGACCAAATCAGCTTTCACATTCGCCCACCTTATCTCAAATTACGCTTTATTCCAAAATATCAATATATTGTTTTAGCACTAAACTATACAGGTTTTCCAAGAACATCATTTGCTTATAAAAGTCATGTAACACGGTAATTACTTACTGCGGTGAAGTAGCATGTGTAGGCTACTATTGTATGTGTTTAAGAATAAGGGTGCTTCCTGGGATGAAGTAATTGATTCGTTCTATCTTGCTTCAACAAACGACACTATCTTACAGGAGATAGCTGGTAAGAAAACCCATAGCCATGGTTGGGGCTATGTGGTTTATAGGTTCTATGGAGGTAAAGCGTTCTTAAGCTACTATAGAACACCTACTTCAATAAGTAACGATACTGAGGGAGTAAATTTCCTTAAGGGTCTTGGGAAACTAATGTCTGAAGTGCAAGTGCTTATAGTTCATTCGAGACTTACAGGGGAAAAAGAAGTTAAGAATGTTGAAAATACGCATCCGTACATGGAGCATGTTCCCGGAAAATTTACACTATGGCTTGCTCACAATGGGAGGGTAAGTAAAACAAGCTTAGCCCGAGAAGTTAAGTTAGAAAACGACATAAGCAAATATTCAGACACGTATTTCCTAACAAAATATTTAGCTACAAAAATTCCTTCGACAGCAAGTATGCATAACGTAGCTTCCGTTCTAAGGGGAATTGTCGAGAAAGGATACGTTATTTCAGCTCTCAACATAGTTGCTCTCATAATGTTTAATGATGAAAGGGTATATGGGTTTGCGCTAAACTACATCGCACCTAAGGCTTCTAAAAGAGAGGAATACTACAGATTATACATGGTCTCTCCAAGTAATAATGAGAAAATTGTTGTGTCTTCAACGTTTACAAGATACTTTAGAAATGGGGAAATTAGGGCTTTAAACAATGGGGATATAGTGTTTTTCGAAATAGTTAACGGTAAGCTAAGATTACATTTAAGCAACATATTTAAAACGTAAAGACCGCACTTTCCTCAATAGTAGCTTCTCTTTCGTACAACCTATTGTTGAAGAATATTTTCAACTTTAATCTTAGCTTCGAACATTTTATGCATTTAATTGCAACTTTTCTTTTCTCGAAATCAACCATCATGTTGAACATGTTACCCCAAACCTTTATGTTTGAAACGTTTACCTTATACGCTAAGGGATAAATAGTTATTTCAACTTCGTTATCGTTGGACTTAGGTTCTATTTTAAAGAAGCCATTGGTTATTGCATGTATGAGTGCTGCTGAAGACCAAGCTTGAATGAATTGTCCCATTTCACCACCATCAACGCCACTGTATACTTCATTTATTCTTCCGGGGTCCGAATTTTCGAATGTAAGTTTAACTAACGTATTAAGCATTTCCTTAGCGAAATCTACATCTCCATAATTTAGCGATGCAATGATAACCCAGCCAGTATGTAGAGGCCAAACCGCTCCGCTATGGTATCCTCCATCATATACCGGGTCATTTGATGAAACAGATCTTAGCCCCCATGGAGTTCTAAAGTCTTCTCTCTTAAGCCTTTCAAGAACCTTCAATGCCCTATCCTTAGGCGTTAGTTTGTAGTAAAGAGGCATTATTGGAAATATTGTAGTAGAGTCTTGACTGTTAACGTGATCTCTATAGTAGTTTAACTTGTTATCCCAGAAGACACTATCAAATCGCTCTTTAAGATATTCAGCATGCCTTTTAGCTTCACAAGATAACTTAGTATCGCCTACTACTTTAGCTAAGAAGCTAGTTGACTTTAATGCTTCAATCCAGTAAGAATTTATTTCAACACATTTGCCTCTCCTCTTAGAAGCCCACCTTTCAGGCCATCCTATAAGTAGCTTTTCAGGTTGATTTTCAAGAAACAAATCGCCATCTATGTCGCATACTTTGTGTAGGAAACTATATGCTTTAACAAGATCCTCATATTCCTCATTAATGAAGTCTTTATTTAAACTCCAATCGTAAAACTCTTTAAGTAAAATTGTCCAGAGAATTGTAGAATCAATAGACATATACCCGGTCTTAATGTTAGATCCTATTTTAGGTATTAGAACTACCTCATGAGGAATTTGCCCTTCACCACTTTGAAATTTCGCTAGAAGCTCTATTTGCTCTCGAACATTATCTATGAATCCAAGGGTTAATGCAGCAAACCCCGTCCATGCGGAATCTCTGCCGAAAAACCATGAGAAAACTGGTGCTCCAGCAAACCATCCCTTACCTATGCTTGTTTCACTATAGAGCATAAACATTGAAATTTTAGCCCAAATAAATGCTTTCTCAAAATAGAAATTCCCAGTCCAAACACTTAATGTGTCATAGGCTATCTTGCGGTAAAGTTTATATGTTCTCTCGAAATCGCTATGCCATTCCTTAGTGGCTCTCTTAAGCTCGTTTAGAGCTTCCTTCCTAGAATAATTCGGTGAAAAGATAAGAACAATGTAATTGTTGGGTTTTATGTTTGCTTTATAGCTAAAGCTTCCATTTTTAACTGATAATGAGCATTCCTTTTTAGGAAGACAACTTGTAGCTAAAGCGCCTTCACCATCACTATTCCATAAGATTAATGATTGTTCATTGGCGATTTCATGTTTTAAGCTTTCATGAACTTCATTTAGTGGCCACATAAACCTTATTTCAGGCTTAAAAGAGAATTCTAAATCAACACTTTTTGTTCCGAAATTTTTCAAAACAACATAGTATGTTGGGCTATAATAATGTATGTAATCTAGTCTTACAATATCGTGGTTATTTGAAGAATACTGGTATCCTATGTAACCGTATCCGCTAACATACTTTACACATTGCTTAAAAACATCCTTATTATTTATCTTAATGTTTATTTTCCTAAGGAAACCTAGGTAATCAAACCATAATCCAACTCTTTCTCTTGAAGGATTAGCTACCTTAGGTAGCTCTCCTTTTTGAGTGAGTATGGTGAAGCTTTTCAGCCCTTTAACTATTGAGTATCCTTTAAGGTTTGATGTTTTAACCCATAGGTCTAGTCGTTCAAGGTTGTCTTTAGGTTTAGCTTTCCATATTTCATCGAGAACCCTATTTGCGCTTGTTTTGCTCAAACACTTTCTCCCATGGTGGATTATACTCTCATATGTTAGAAAATGTTTTCTACAATCCTCAGAAGATTCTGAAAAGGTTTAAGAATTCTAGTTTCGAGAAACACATTATAGATTAAAGTATGCTGGTGTTAGGTTTTGTATAGTGACTACGGATTTCTGAAGGCTAAGAATTCTTCTGAAGCATCTTCTCTTAGAGAGTTTAGTACATATGATATTGTTAGAAGACTTGGAGTTATTTCTCCAACACGTGTACACTTGAAAAATCACCCAATAGACCAGCCTGTTACGGTATTTAATGCTGCATTGGCTGTGAAAGACTCTATGGTCCATGTTTATGCGAGAATAATACTCGGATACTACATGTATGTTAGCGGTATAGCGAAAATAACTTTCCCAATAGAAGACCTTCTCAGCGGCTTGGTCAACTTTAGCCACTATACTGCTGAACTAATACTTTACCCGACAATGAAGTACGATATTTGGGGTGTTGAAGATCCCAGAGTTTCGGAAGTCGACAATAAACTCTACATGGTATATGTGGGTAGAACAATAAACTACTTCAACCCGGCAATAAGAAGGGAAAGAACAGCTCCAGTACTAGCCTACGAAGCTACACGTGATAACTGGGTTAAAACACATGTTTTCATACAACCTAAGGAGAATAGAGAACATGTAATAAGCGATAAAGATGCATTCATATATAAGGTCGACGGTAAACCCTTCCTCTTCCACAGACTACACATGGATGATGAACAAACATATCTCGTAATTAGCGAAATACCTGAAGAGGTTATTTCGGAGAGAAAACATGTCGCCGGAAGAGTTGTAGAAGTTGTCGAACGCAAAACTACAGTGGTTCTCGATCCGGCTCCGTTTGAATTGAAGCTTGGATGGGCGGGTCCCCCTGTAAAGGTGGGTAAAAGCGAATACCTATTCCTAATCCACGGCGTCGACAAGGAAATGGAAGGATACAGAGTTTTCGCTGCACTCATGGAGTATAGCCGGAACGAAGGATTCATAGTTAAAGCTGTAACACCATATTACATCATGGAGCCTAGGCAAACATATGAGGTATTTGGAGATAGACCAAATGTTGTATTTCCATGCGGCTCATGGCTCATAGACAAAGATATAATGCTAATAACGTATGGTGCAGCAGACTACCTCATAGGGTTTGGAACGTTAAGTGTAAGCGAAACACTATCGCTTCTCGACAAAGGTAGAATATATTAGTGTAAACAATGTAAATATGGTAATGGTTTGGGGAACTTGGAGAAAATAGCTTTTATTTCAACATATCCCCCGGAAGAATGCGGTGTTGGAGAATACACTTTCTTCCTAGTTAACGCTTTAAAAACAGTTTTTAATGGTGAAATAACTGTTTTTTCAAACATAATACCTAACATTGGAATTAGAGAATATCCGAAAGGGGTTAAGGTTATACCTTCTTTTTGGAGAGGAAAGCCAGTATATGATGTAGCTCTTGAAAACATTAGAAAAACCTCTCCGTACGATGTAATTCACATTCAACATGAATGGGGCCTCTTCCCGGAGCCCTTTGAGTTCTTAAGGTTCCTAAGTAAGTTAAGAAGGTATGCTAAAAGAGTTGTAATAACTTTACACAAAGTTCTTCACGTACTTAACTCTAGGGTGCAAAATGTTAGAAAGTACCATAGAGAGTTAAGTGAAGTAGTAGATTTAATAGTAGTTCATAGTGTTCTTCAAGAGTTTGAACTGTGGACGCAAGGTCTGGAACTAGAGAGTATAGTGCGAATTCCTCATGGAACCCTTACTAATCCTTACATTAGTGAACCCAAAGATAAGCTTATTGAGAGCTTAGGTTTTGATAAAAGCGTAAGCAATAAAATAGTACTGACGACACCTGGGTTTTTAAGGATAGATAAGGGTCTTGATGTTTTATTTAGAACTTTTGAAAGAATAAGAAGGGTCAGAGATGATGTTGTACTTATTGTTTCAGGAGATTATCAAGGCGAGCAAAGTGTTTTGGAGAGACTTAGAAGAATAGTTGAGCTTTATGGTGCAGAAGTTCCGTCAGTAGTTTTTATAAGGAGATATTTGAGTACAGATGAAATACTTAAGCTAATTGCAGCATCGGACATCATAATTTTACCTTACAGGAGGGCACGTGGAGAATATAGTGTTAGCGGAATACTGCACTTAGCTTTAGGTAGCTTTAGGATAACCGTGGGAACAAGGGTTCCTAGGCTTGTAGAATATTATCAGTTAATGCCGGGTCTTTTTGCCCCTCCAGAACGCGATGATGTTTTAGCTAGAATAGTTCTTGATATTCTAGAGAATTACAAGGAGGTTTATAAGGAATTTAGAGAAGCTGTTACACCATTTGTAGAAAGAACATCTTGGACTAATATTGCTAAGAAGCATTTGGAAGCATATTATTCCTAACTTAGCTTAAACCATTATTTTGGATTTCCTACGGAATAGATAACCTAGGATAATGTATAGCTGTATGAACTCGAGCCTTCCTAAGTACATTCCCAAAATTATTAGTGCCTTACCCCAGAAGGGTAAGGCATAGTTAACGACGCCTACAGATAATCCAACACATCCTAAAGCCGAAGTTACTTCGAAAAGAGAATCTATGAAAGAGGCTCCACTAGCCCATGAGAAAGCTATTGAAAGGAAAAGGTCTGTGAAAAAGTAAAGAACAATGAAGCTTAGTACTCCAAGAATTGCCTCATCCCCTATGTTTTCTAATCCAACCTTCTTCCTAATACTAACAGGAGCTTTTACCGCAATAGTTGCAGCAGCCCAGAACAAATTCTTTAGCGCTACAATGAACCTATAAACTTTGATCCCGCCTGCTGTAGAAAATGTTGAACCACCAATGAACATGCCGACTATTAGTAATGCTTTACTTACGTCTGAAAGCGAACCTAAATCTATGGTTGAAAAACCTGTTGTAGTAGATCCCGAAACCATGTGGAATATTCCGTTAGAAATAGAATTTAGAACACTGTATCCATCAATATAGTGAAGAGATAGTGCAAGCAATCCGGAAAGAGTAAACATGAGGAGAATATTTACAACAAACTCTGCTGATTTCAATAGCCTACCTATGTGTAATGACATTAAATCTTTTAAATCACGAAAGTTTTGCGCACCAAGAATCATAAACACCAAAATCGTAACATAGGCTATGGGCGCTCTCGTAATTACTGGAACAACGCTGTCGTTGTATATGCTCATGCCTCCTGTAGCAATCGTTGTCATTATTAGGTTTACTGCTTCAAAAAATGTCATACCGGATGCCATGTACAATACTATGCCTATTGCTGTTAATGTGAAATATATTGTAGCAATAATTTTGGCTGTAGCTATTACTGTTGGCGCAAGCTTTCCTCTTTCAACAAGGTATACTCGTGAAATAATGTTGTACTGCGGTAGGATTATTACAGCTAAAACTACAACACCTAACTCGCCAATCCACTGCATCATGCTCCTCCAGAGAAGAATTGAAGGTCTCAGAACTTCTACATCAGGAATTACTGTGAAGCCTGTGCCTGTAAAGCCACTAACACTCTCGAAAAATGTATCATAAATGTTCATCCCGAAATCAAAATACATTGCTATAGATGAAAGAAGAGGCATGAGAAGCCAAACAATAGATGCTATAATTAGGGCTTCAAAAGGTGTTGGTGATTCTAGATACTGATACTTTTGAACGTAAATACCTAATGCGAGAAGCGCTGAACTTATTAGAAGGAAGGGTATTGAGGGAGGATTTCTAGTTAAAATATCGACAATTGGGACTACAAGCATCATAGCTCCTTCTACAGTGAGTATTGCTGCAACAGTAACCAGTATTCTTTTAAGCGAAATCATATTCCATGCCTGCAATAGTGTTGAATAGTCTCTAACGTAGAATTAGTCATGTAGGAGATTTCTTCTTAAACCCTACGTGTAAACAAATTTCTACAAACTTTGAAAAAACGTAAACGTAGGATACTATAGCTATTACAAGTAATGCTTCAAACACAAACCAGCATACGCTTCCCACGAATAGTATGAACAATCTCACATCCCTTGATGCAAACTGAGGAATTCTACCTATTAATGCCGGGTGTTTACCTAAATAGTGCAGTGCTCTAATATGTAAATAGCTTACCATAAGAGAACCCGATAAAGCTAAGAAGTAAACTGCGAAACTAAGTGGATCTCTTTTATCGAGGAAAGCATAGGAGAAATATGATGCACCAAAAATAGCGACTATATCAACTATTCTATCTAGAACACCATCGATAAATGCTCCAAACCTAGATGTTTTACCTAAAATTCTAGCTAACTCCCCATCAACACCGTCAAGTACTGATGCTGCTTGAACAAGAATTCCCGCCAATATGGGGTTTGCTGAAATATAGAAGTATAGTGGAGTCAAACTAAATATGAAAATAGCCGCGGAGACAATGTTAGGTGAAGGTTTATATCCTCTTGAAACAATGAATGAAGTTATTCTTGTAGAAATCCTTCTATTAACATATTTAGCTATAGGCCCATCTTCTCTTTTGCCTAGAGAACTCATGAACTCTCATCTCTTTAAGAACAGTATCTAGCACAGGTCTTGAATCACCATAAAGTAGTTCTACTAAATCTCTTGGCGTATCAATGTCAACCCAGTACTCTCCTAAAACATCAACAACCTTTACTTGGCAGTTGCTTTCAGCGACTATAGAGATAGCTTTGGAAACTGAGAGTTCCTCATATCGAACATTGCTTTTTCTAACAATGCTTATTGCCTCCTTTGTAAAGATCATTACACCTACATCAACATGTGTGAAAGTATTTAGGTTCTTTCCTATACTCTTTAAAATACCGTTTTCGGCAAGTATTTTGGTTGCTTCTTCAACCCTAACAAATCTTGGCTTAGAATCACTGCCGACAACTACGCATGCGTTATAGGCTTCTTCAACAATTTTTAATGGTACTCTATAGGTGTATATGTGGTCCGCCATGGATACAAGAAATTTTTCACCCATAATTTTCTCGCTACCTAGAAGTAAACTGTATCCATTGCCCCATTCGGGCTTAGGATTACTAACAATCAGTGTTTCAACATTACCTAGAGCCTTAATGTATTTTGAAAGTATCCTTATAGCTCTCCTAAGAAAACCCTCACTAACGACAATCACTATTCTCTTAACACCAACCTTAACTAATGCCGATAATGGATAAAGGATTAACGGCAAATTCTCTATTTTGTAAAAATATTTCGGTACAGAACCAGTAATTCCTCTAAGCCTTTTACCAAACCCCGCAGCTAAAATTACAGCTTCACTAACTTTAGCCATAAAATTATTACCTACCATAGTATCCCAGTAAAACAGCATATCCAACTACATGTGCTTTAGCGTACTCTAAAATCTCGGCTAAATTACCATACATTTCATTAGGTACTTCGGTATCGAGAGCTAATATTATGAAAACGTATCTGTGAGGTTTACCTGGAGGAGGACATGGTCCGCCGTAGCCGAAGTATCCGAAGTCGTTCTTAAGCTGATAGCCCACGTTTTCAACGTACTTTTTCTTGGGTATATTTTCTGGAAGCTCGGAAATGCTTGGGGGCATATTAACTATTACCCAATGTACGAAGAATCCGCTTGGGGCATCAGGGTCGTAAACTAGAAGCAGCAGTGATTTAACATTTCCTTGAATACCGGACCATTTTAGAGGTGGTGAAATATTTTCTCCATCGCAAGTATATTTCTTAGGTATCTCTCCACCATTTGGGAAAGCTGTGCTTTCAAGTTTAAACTCATACTTAGCGTTTTCTACAAGACTCTTTACAAGTTCAAGCTGAGTTTTAGTTTCATGTTTAAACATTAGGGACCCTACTATTATTGCAATTATTATTACGAGGGAAGCTAAAGTCAATATTACTGTTCTACCATTAATTCTCACTTACACCACTCCCATAACCCATTTATTGCTCTAAAACAATTTAAGCTAATCGTAGAATCTAGTGTTGGTAGGGGTGTTTAGGAACGGTTCTTTCAAAATTCAGGGATACGGTGTTTAGCATTATTGTAGACTATGTTAGAATACTAGGTAGAATAGGGTTTAAGCCATGGCATTTCACACTACTGGGTTTCTTATTCTCAATAGTTTACCTCTATGCGATAACGTGTAATTCGATAGCATTGTCCATACTGTTTCTTTTAACATCAGGATTCATGGACGTTGTCGATGGTGCTTTAGCTAAGGCCTTAGGAACAGTTAGTAAGAGCGGGGCATATCTTGACTCAATGATTGATAGGCTGGAGGACATAGTTTATTATGTAGGGTTCATAATTCTAGGTTTCAATAAGTACATTGTTAGCTTCGCCTTAGGTTTGACAATAACGCTTACCTATAGTAAGGCAAGACTGGAAAATCTCGGAATAGCTAATCCTAGAATAAGTCTTTTTGAAAGAAGCGACAGAGTAGTTATTTTAGCTTTGATCTTGACTCTCTACATGTTTTCGTCTGAGGCCTCTAAAACCCTATTTAACCTATACACTTTAGCTTTAGCTATAGTTGTTCTGTTAAGGATAATTACCGGATATTTCGATTTAAAATGATTTAGACTATATTATGTTCTTAAACATTTCATCGATTTTTGTGTTCTCAAGCTTCTCATATCTTTCAGTAGTTCCAATATCGTACCATAAGCCTTCGTACTTGTATGCTAAAACCTTTCCACCTTCAGAAATTATTTTAGGAATAAGGTCTCCCATAATGTCTATTTCCTTCTTCTCCTTAGCTATATCCTCAAGGTATGTTTTTACACCAGTGTTAAGTGCAAGTATACCTATTGTAACGTAAATGTTAAGCCACGGTTTCTCACTAATTTTTTTCACAACAGAGTCTTCAAGTTCAACCACTCCTACAGGAATCTGGTACTTAGTAGCTACTGCTAATGTTGCATCGGCACCGTTTAGCTTATGATAGTTAACCATGTCTCTAAGGTTTATTGTGGATAAGATGTCTCCATAATATATCACTATGTCATTAACATTTTCAAAAACACCTTTTCTAAAGGCATTTAATAATGCTCCACCTGTCCCTTTAAGATCCTTAGTGTCTTGAACATACTCTATGTTTACATTGAATCTCGACCCGTCTTCGAAGTAGTTAACTATTTGCTCATGCTTATAACCTACAAGTAAAACTATGTCCCTTATTCCATGGTATCTAAGCAGTTTAACAATGTATTCTAAAAGAGGCTTTTGCTTGCTTCCAATAGGTATCATTGTTTTCTGAAAGTAGTACGTAAGTGGTCTAAGTCTCCTACCTTCTCCTCCACATAGAATAACGCCTTTAATCGTCATTTACCTTTATCCCCTCAAATCCCCTATCGGCATTGTTTTAAACTGTTCCTTCTAAGAAATAAATGTTTAAGAGGAGATTTCATGGTGAAAGCGGAACCTATAATAACTAAGGTACTCATACTCGTAAATCTAGCAGTTTACGTTATAGCAGGTATTATTGGTGGATCGTTTCTTGAATTAAGCGATGAAGTGTTAATGCTGTTGGGACAGTTTAACTATCTCGTATTAAAGTATGGATGGTATTTTCAACTATTAA
>JAGGUY010000056.1 GCA_021158265.1 Thermoprotei archaeon | reverse complement strand
TGAATATAAAGCTTTCGTAAGAAATATAAGTATTATGCTATCTTGCGCTAAGAGCTATTCTCTCGATTTCCTCCTTCCTTGAAATAGCGTAGCTTTTTAGATCGTAGTTTGCAGCTGCAATTATTTCATCAGCTAAACACTCCTCTATAGGCTTAGGATTATTGAAAGCACAGTTTCTAGCGCCTTCAGCAATATGTCTTAATGCTAAATCAACTCTTCTCTGGGGTGCTACATCGACAGCTACGTGGTAAACTATTCCACCATAAACTATTCTGGTAGTTTCCTCTCTTGGAGCGGCGTTTTCTATTGCTCTAACAAGGACTTGTATCGGGTTTTCCCCGGTCTTATAGTATATTATGTCGAATGCTAATTTCACAATATTGTAGGCTAAATGTTTCTTGCCAGCGTTTCTACCGGGTTTCATAAGCTGGTTCATTAATCTTTCAACTATAGGTACTTCGGATTTCCCGAATCTTCTATGTTCATGTCTTCCTCCAGTGTGAGGTAACCATACTGGCTTAAGGCAAATGTATTTTTTCAAGCTTGGATCTCTAACTTCTATTCCTTCGAAACTCCATTTTCCGAAAAGCTTTATTTCCTTTGTTTTCACTAGCTTCTCTTCAGCCATACACGCTAACCCTTGTAAGCTTTATATTGCTGTATTCGGTTAGTAGAGCTTACAAGTTTATATTTTTAACGTGAGTAGTAGTGTAGTAGGTTTCGGAAAACTAAAGGGTGCTTTGAAATAATGGGTAAAATGATTAAGGTAGTTAGAGTTGAAGCATTTCTAATGCCTACTCCACCATACGTTCCAGTAATAACATGTCATCTTGAAGATGGAAGACAATTCACACTTTACTACGTACCTTACGAAATTGTTATAGCTATAAACAGAATTCAAGGGGAAAAGTATGATGTTGAAAGAGAAAGCGTTTTCGATGTTTTACCTATGGTAACGGGCGATTTAAAAGATAAGTTAAAGAACAGGATAAAAGCTGTATACATAGACTACTTAAATAAAGAAACAATGCTATACACAGCAACAATGGAGATAAAAATTGACGGTGCCATTGTAAGAAGAAGAATGATTCCAAGTCATGCAATATATTTGGCACTACTAAGTAATAGTGACATATACATCTTGGACGATTTAGTTAAACAACAAGAAGAAATGAGTTCAAGTTCTGAAAGAAGAGAACTCTAAAAGATAAGCAAAACCCTTTTTACTTACCATTATCTTACAGGTTTCTGCTTCTTTCCTTTAAGAAGCGCATCTAGTGATACGCCGTTTACCGCTATTACCTTATATCTTACTCCTGGTAGGTCACCCATTGATCTACCTCTTGAACCACCTATACCCGCGATAATTACCTCATCATGCTCATCTATGAAGTTAAGTGCTCCATCACCCGGTGCGAATGCTGTGATAACTTTTCCATTCTTTATGAGCTGTACTCTAACACACTTTCTCACAGCTGAGTTTGGCTGTCTAGCTTCAACACCCACCTTTTCAAGAACTATACCTCTCGCCATAGGTGCTCCTTCTAATGGATCATACTTTTCCTTAATCTTTAACATTCTTCGCTTAAACTCTAACTGACTCCATCTAAACTTTAGCCTTTTTCTCTTAAGCTTCCTAGCAGCATAGAGACCGTAGGGTGATTTCTTACCGGGCATTTTTACTCTAACACCCTCTCCAACATATTAGGTTCTAAGGGGTTTTAAAACTAAACTCACGTCACAATAACTGAGTCTATGTCAAAATATCTTTTCAAAATCATTCTTGCCCTAGCTACGTTTCTACCAGCCTTACCTATAGCAACTCCTTTATCTTGAGGATCAACGGTTACTAACACTTTTTTCTTACCTGAAGGTGTAGTTAACACTTTAACGTTAAGTACTCTTGCTGGGGCCAAGGCGTTCTTTGCTAATTGCTCAATGTTATCGGCCCACTCTACGACTTCGATGTTTCTTCCAAGAAGTCTTTTTAATCTTTTAATGTTTATTCCGTTCCTACCTATAGCTAATCCCATATCGCCGGGTTTTACAAGGAAAATTATTCTATTTTCGTTTTCATCTATTATGCAATCTTTTACTGAAGCTCTTGTTAAATCCTGAAACAAGGCTATGTAGCGCATCTCCTCAGCTGTAAGCTTTATTTCAGGCAATTGCTTCACCACCCTCAGCAAACTCTAATATTCTAGAATCCCCTTCATCATATATCGTTATTGCAGAAACCATAAATGGTTTTCCGCATATCGTACCTAATTCAACAGATGTCCCTTGAAAAATGTAAACTGGAATTTTCGAAAGCTTAGCGTAATATAAGATGTCATCTTTTATTTCTTTAGGTGCATTAGCTGCAATAATAACCATTTTAGCTTTACCATGCTTTAAGGCCTTAATCGCCTCTTTACTTCCAAACCTCACCTTACCTGTCTTTATAGCCATTCTCAACTCTAACTCAAAAGATAGAGACATTTACTTATTCACCGTTCTCTATTTTCTTTTTTAAGAGCTGAGGGTTTCATGAGTAATTCAACCATACCTGTACCCAAGGGTATTATTTGTCCTACGATTACGTTCTCGGTTACGCCCTTAAGTTCGTCTATTTCTCCTCTTGCCGCTCCTTCTAATAAATGCTTTACGGTTACTTCGAAGGCTGCTCTAGCTAAAACGCTTGGTTTTTCACCGCTAACTCCATGTCTACCTACCTGTCTTACCCTACCAGTTCTTGTCATAATGTCTGCTACTAGGAGAATATGGCGAATATCGACATCTAAACCTTGGTCTTCAAGTACACCCATAATTTCGTTTACTATCGCTGCTCTCGCTGCTTCTATTCCTAAAACCTCCTCTATTTCGTGTATATCATTTGTTACTGTTCTACGATAATCTACTCCCTTAACGTTCAATACTCCTGCAAAGTTCGAACCGTCAGTCATTATTACGTATTCGTCTCCTTTCTTTTGGATAATTGCTCTCTTTATTCCCTTTATACCTTTTATTTTCGCGTTAATTATTTTCTCTCTTATCTTGTTAAGTTTGCTTATTGTTGCTGTTTCCTCGGGTATTTCAACTCTTATCTGTTCTCCTTCAACATGTATTTTCCCTAGTTTTAGCTTTTCAAGAACTTTAATTATTTGCTCTACTGATACTCCCTTGTCTTTCATCATTTCCTTATCTAGAACTGTTATTATTGAGTTTGTGAATAAGTCTATGTCAACTGTTTTAGCGACATTCTCTATTGTTGTGTATTCTATTTTTCTTGCTATTTCTATGGCTTTGTTTTTATCGTATCTATGTTCTTCATCTAAGTAAACTGTCATTATAGGTGTTGATGGTTCCCTGCGTGCATCAACAATTTCTATGAGTCTAGGTAAGCCTAGTGTTACATTTAATTCTCTAACCCCGGCGTAGTGGAATGTTCTAAGAGTCATTTGTGTGCTTGGTTCGCCTATGGATTGTGCAGCTACTGTTCCTACAGCCTCTCCCGGATCTACTATCACATATCTGTATTCCCTTATTACTTCGTCAATTATTTTGTTTAATTTTTCCTCATCAATGTCAAGGTTTTTGAGCTTCTCTTTTAATTCGTCGATTATGGTTTGAGGGAGTATATGTTCTATTTCTTTTAGCTTCTTCTCTAAAATTTTGGACTCTACCATTTCCCATCACCCTATGTTCCTATAACTTTCTGAATTATTCTGTCAATGTTTACCGCTTTTCCATGATCTGTTCTTGCTGGGTCGGCTCCGTCTTCGCCATAGCGGAATTGTACTATCGCTCCGCTTGGCAGTCTAACCGTGCCGTCATATTCGACTTTTAAGTCCTGAAGAGCATTTATCAGTCTTCTTTGCATGTAGCCGCTTTGCGAAGTTCTTACTGCTGTATCTACTAGTCCTTCTCTTCCTCCTGCAGCATGGAAGAACATTTCTACTGGTGAAAGTCCCTTACTGAAGCTGCTGAATACGAATCCTTTAGCTGCAGGTCCTAGGTCTCCTGGTTTAAAGTGTGGTAGTGTTCTGTCCTTATATCCTCTTACAATTCTTTGCCCTCTAACTGACTGTTGACCTAATGTTGCGGCCATTTGTGTTAGGTTAAGTATGTTTCCACGTGCGCCTGTTATAGCCATTATATATGCATGGTTTGTTTTACTGAGATGCTTTGCAGCGATTTCTCCGGCTCTATCTCTAGCGTCTGCAAGTACCTCCATTATTCTTAATTCAAGTGTTTCTTCAAGTGTTCTACCAGGTATTGGTTCAAGCTCTCCTCTCTTAAACTCCTCAATTAGTTCGTAAACTCTTTTCTCTGCTTCCCTAAGAACCTCACTTATTTCCTTGCGTGCTTCCTCAGGTATTATTACGTCGTTGAGCTTCATTGTGAAGCCATGTTTTTCTATGTGTCTTAGGAAAACTTTGAATACGTTGTCTAGGAACTTTCTTGCATAATCCTCTCCATATTCCTTAATTAGTCTATGGAGCATGCTTTCGGGAACTTGTGCTCCAATAGCTTTTTTATCTAGGCTTCCGGTTAGAAGCTTACCCTTCCTTATGACCAAGTATGCATCGTATGGGCATTCTTCATAAACACAAGTGTCGCATTTAACGCATGTACTACCTTTAGCTACGAAGTTAAAGTCTTTAGGTAGGAAGAGCTCTAGAACTTGCTTTCCTGTCCAATACTTCTTGGGGGCTAGAATTGCTGGTTCAGGAATTTCTCCTTCATACTTGGCTACTGCGAGAAGCTCCATTAGTTCTTCTTCTGTAAGTAGCGTTGTTTTTAGTGTAAGCAAGTATGCTCCTGAAATGTAGTCTTGAAGAGCCCCTATTATTGGGCCACCGTATCTTGGCGAAAGTATTTGCGTTTGAACAAGCATGAGTGTTTTTGCTTCCCCTCTTGCCTCAATACTTTGTGGTACGTGGAGGTTCATTTCGTCTCCATCAAAGTCAGCATTGTATGGTGGACATACTGCTAGGTTAAGTCTAAATGTCTTGCCTGGTAGAACTTTTACTTTATGAGCCATAATCGACATTCTATGGAGTGATGGCTGTCTGTTAAACAGTACTATGTCTCCGTCTTTCAAATGTCTTTCAACAATGTATCCTACGGTAAGCGTTTCTGCAAGCGCCTTCCTATCTTTAACAAACCTTAAATCTATTCTTCTACCGTCTGGTCTAACAATGTAGTTTGCTCCAGGCCACTTATGGGGTCCGTTGAGAACAGCTTTTCTAAGCTCCTCAAGATTCCATGGTGTAACTCTTTCTGGTACAGTAAGTATTTTAGCTACTTCTAATGGTACACCTACTTCGTTTATGCTAATGTTTGGATCGGGAGATATTACTGTTCTAGCTGAGAAATCAACTCTTTTACCTGAAAGGTGACCTCTGAACCTGCCCTCCTTACCTTTAAGTCTTTGTGCAAGAGTTCTTAGGGGCCTACCTGACCTGTGCTTTGCCGGGGGAATACCTGGTACTTCATTGTCGAAATATGTTGTAACGTGATACTGTAGAAGATCCCATAGATCTTCTATTATGAGTTCTGGTGCGCCAGCTTCAATGTTTTCTCTAAGTCTCTCGTTGATTCTAACGATATCGGCTAGTTTATGTGTTAAATCGTCTTCGGCTCTAATTCCTGATTCTAGAAATATTGATGGTCTAACAGTTACTGGAGGCACAGGAAGAACTGTGCAAACCATCCATTCAGGTCTAGCACTTTCAGGATCAAGACCTAGGAGCTTAACGTCCCTGTCAGGTATTTTCTCTAAGTGTTCACGAACCTCTATTGGCGTTAGCTTTCTCACTCCCTCCTTACGTTCCTCATAGAATGTTGTTGGTTTTTCAAGCCTTATCTTATATTGCTTAGCATTACAGTGAGGACATGTTGTTGTTTTCATAGCTTTCTTTAAAATGTAATCGTTAAGTCTACGGGCAAGCAGCGGCCATTTATCTTCTAACTTCTTAAGCAATCTCTCATATCTTTCAACATCTTTTTCGGGAATAAGTATTCTACCACAGCTATGACATGTTGCTTTAAGCAAGTTGTATATTGTTTTTACGAAGCCTACGTGAATGACGGGTCTTGCTAATTCAAGATGACCAAAGTGGCCTGGACATTCACCCATAGTGTTTCCACATACAGGACATCTTTGACCAGGCTCTATTGCTCCAAGTTTTCTATCCATTAATCCTCCATCAATAGGTAACCCATCTTCATCGTAAGTGTCAGCTGTGACTACAGCTGTAACAGACATTTTCCTTATTAGATCAGGTGAGAGAAGCCCGAACTTTATTGCCTTAATTCTCTTAGGCATTTCGGCCATAACGTGCTCACCTCTTTCTCTCAAATATGTCTCCTAAGATTAGTTTCGGATACAGGCACATTGCCATGAGCTCTTGGAGTAGGAGCTTGAAAGCATATGACATTTCAACTGGATGTAGTTTTCCTTTTTCTCCGCAAACAGGACATACGAATCTATCCCTAACTCTATCATAGTATCCTATCATTCCGCAGTTTTCACATATGTAGACTATTGTTTTATCTGAGCTATCTAGAAGTCTCTCTTTCAATAGAACTGATGCGCCATGCCCTACTAGGCAGTCTCTTTCCATTTCGCCGAATCTTAAACCTCCTTCTCTCGCTCTACCTTCTGTTGGTTGTCTTGTAAGTATCTGTACGGGGCCTCTTGCTCTTGCATGTATTTTATCGGCAACCATATGGTATAGTCTCTGATAGTAGACTATTCCTATGAATACTGGTGTTTTTAGAATTTCTCCAGTTCTTCCGTCATACATTGTTTCTGTTCCGTTAGCTTTATATCCTGCTTTCCTAAGCTCAACTTCTAACTTATAGTATGGTTCCCCGTAGAATGGTGTTCCATCAACGAATCTTCCGTAGAGTGCAGCAACTTTTCCACCTATGGACTCTATTAGTTGTCCAAGAGTCATTCTTGAAGGTAGCGCATGCGGGTTTATTATTAGATCGGGTGTTATTCCCTCCTCGGTAAATGGTAGATCCTCTTGAGGAGCAAGTAATCCTATAACACCTTTTTGACCATGTCTTGATGCGAACTTGTCGCCTAGCTCAGGTATTCTTAAATCCCTAACCTTGACCTTAACAAGTCTGCTTCCTTCTATAGTTTCAGTAATCATAACTGTGTCCACTACTCCTTTCTCACCATGCCTCATAGCTACTGATGTTTCTCTCCTAAGAATTGTTGGACTAAGTTCTCTGTATTCTTCAATGAATCTTGGCGGGCTAGTTTTACCTATTAGAACTTCTCCTCCAAAAACTTCTTCTTCGGGATCAACTATTCCGTCAGGTCCAAGCTTCTTATAAGCGTCTCTACCTCTATATCCTCTAACGACAGGCTCCGGAATCTCTATTCTATCTTCTTCTCCTCCGGGGTACCTAGCTTCCTCAGCTTCGTAAAGTCTGAAGAATGTTGCTCTTGCTAAGCCTCTTTCTACTGCTGCCTTGCTTAGTATTATTGCGTCTTCGATGTTGTATCCAGTATATGACATTACCGCGACAATCATGTTTTGTCCGGCGGGTCTGTCATTGTAGCCTATTACTTCAAGCGCCCTGGTCTGTACGAGAGGCTTCTGCGGGTAATGTAGTAGGTACGATCTTGACTCATTCCTTATCTGGTAGTTTGCCGCATAGAGACCTAATGCTTGCTTAACCATAGCTGACTGGTAAGTGTTTCTCGGCGATTGATTATGTTCAGGATAGGGTATTGTTGATGCTGCTATTCCTAAAATTGCGGGAGGCCATATTTCCATGTGCGTATGTTCAGGTGTTATGTCATCAGGATTTAGAGCTATAAGTGCATTTTCTTCTTCTTCAGCATCAAGATACTCCACTAGACCATGTTTTACTAGGTCTTCGAACTTCCATTCTCCTCTTCTGAGCTTTTCAACATGCTCCGGTTTAATTAGGAGCTTACCGTTTTCAACAACAAGTAATGGTCTTCTAACTCTTCCTGAATCACAGTTGATGTATATTTCGTTAATGTATTGGTCTTTGTAGTGTGCTATGTTTACTTCGTGACTTAGTTTGCCTTGTCTTCTAAGCATTCTAACTGTTTTCACCAGTTTTTCAGGTTCCTTAGTGAAGCCTATGAGTCTACCGTTAAGGAAGACTTTTGCTCCAGTCATGTCGCCTGTTCTATGTGCTTCCTCGATTCTGACAATACCTAGTTTGTAAAGGACATCTTCGACCTCCTTCTCGTTCACACCGACTGAAATATAGGTCATTAATGCGAGGTTCTTTACTAAACCTATGTTTGGTCCTTCAGGCGATTCGAAGGGGCAGATTCTACCCCACTGTGTTCCATGGACATCTCTTGCTTCAAAATGGGGCTGGCTTCTACTTAGCGGTGATACAACTCTTCTTAAGTGGCTAAGCGCTGAAATGTAGTTTGTTCTGTCCAAGAGCTGGCTTACACCTGTTTTTCCACCAACCCAGTTTCCAGTAGCTAAGGCATGCTTTAGTCTCTCGGTAACTACGTCGGGCCTTACTAGAGCTTGAATGTTCATTTTCCTTGCTCTAATATGTGTTCTCTCAATTTGGTATCTGAGGTCTCTAAGGAGAGTTCTAAATGCAACTCTGAATAGCTGTGCCAGTAGGTCTCCTGCAAGCTTTAATCTCTTATTAGCGTAATGATCTTTATCATCAGGTTTTCTTCTACCAAGAACAAGCTCTAACAGCTTACATGCCATTTGGCCTAGGAAGAATGCTTTCTTTATTCTATCCTCGGGTGATGAGCCAAGGTGAGGTAGGAAGTATTTGTCTATAATGGTTTCTGCTCGTTTAATTCTGTTTTCACGAGTTTGCCCTATAGCAACTCTGCTTCCTATGAAATCTAGTGCATCCTCAACGGTTCTTATGGCTACGGCTTGCTCTAGCGATGGCATAAGTTCCTTTTGTATTTCCGGATCCGATGATACTGCGAAGACTATATCCCTATCTGTCTCCATACCTAAAGCCTTCATCATTATAGCGAACGGTATTTTTCCTGGTACTGCCGAGAAAGACACCATTAATGTTCCGTCTTTTGTTCTCTCAAGAACTACTGGAACCCTATATCCCGATGTCGCTGAGAAAACCTTTGCAATATGGGTTACTGTTGTTCCCGTTGTTGAAACATCCACAAGTATTCTATTTACAGCTAGGTCTTCTTGGGTAACTATTACTCTTTCAGAACCGTTTATTATAAAGTAACCTCCGGGATCATATGGGTCTTCGCCTAGCTTTACGAGTTCCTCCTCTGTAAGGCCATGTAGAACACACTTCACAGACTTAAGCATTATGGGCAAGTAGCCTATAGTGACCTCTACGGGATTATCCTCTATACCGTTTTCTACAGGGGTTATTGTGAGCTTAAGTGGTGCAGCATATGTTAAGTTTCTTCTTCTACACTCCATAGGTGTAACTTCTTTTTCGCTACCGTCAGCTTCCTTAACCTTGGGCTTACCTATTTTGATACGGCCAAATTTTAGATAGTATCCTGGAATATCTGTTTCCAATATTCCATGCTCATCAACTATTTCCTGAAGCTTATTAATTATGAAGTCATTGTATGAATCTAACTGCTGCCTAACGAGTCCTTTTTCCTCAAAGAAAGCCTTCATAATGGTCCAGCGGTCTTCAACACTTAACACGTTTTCGTTTTGACTATTAATATTAGATGACATAAGCCTACATTCACCTCCAAAACTCAACCTGGAACAACATATCTGTAAACAACTATTTCTCCAGCTGTTGGGCTTTTCCTAGTAATTTTAACTATGTCTCCAGGCTTAGCACCTATAGCTCTAGCAACAGGATCTGAAGCCCTAATCCATGGGAGCTTATCTGGCGATACACCGAGCTCCTTTAGAACCCTGGAAGCTTCCTCCGGAGAGAGTACTTCATGCTTAGGTACGAGTACATGCTCGAGAATTTTTGACTTACGAACCACACTCTACACCTAAACCGTATAACTGTATACCCAACGCTATCAGAAAAGCAGACTCTAAATCGGAGAATATAAAGCTTTCCATTCCATCGCATATTACTTAATAGGAAAAATTTAAACAGTAGCTACTGAAACTATTAGCTGATAAAAGTTGGGCCCGTAGCTCAGCCAGGTAGAGCGGCGGGCTTTTAACCCGTAGGTCCCGGGTTCAAATCCCGGCGGGCCCGCCACATAATAAAGGGTCTCCTAACCCTTCCACAATCAATATTTAACCAC
>JAGGUY010000019.1 GCA_021158265.1 Thermoprotei archaeon | reverse complement strand
TCTATCTAAGGATATATCGCAAAATATATTTAAAAATATATCGAATGACATATAAGTATTAACAACTCCAACAATTTATTTGGCAGATTCCTAGGTAAAAGGATAGTGTAAGAGCTGGGAATTTAAGGGGGATCCATAAATTTTTAAATGGTTTGGATCATATCTTTTCATGGATGAGAATATGCCAACAATAATAGTTGAGGGTCCTCCAATTAGTGTTGATAAGAAGAGGATGCTTGTAAAGAAAATTACGGAAATAGTATCTGAGATTTATGGGATTAAACATGTAACAGTCATTGTCAAGGAGAATCCTCCCGAAAACGTCGGTATAAATGGGGAACTATTGATTGATCGTAAGAGAAGTAGCTAGAATGTTAAGGTATCCATGGAGTACCTTCATTTGCTTAGTAAAGAAGGGTTTTTAGAAATTTTTACTATCTAAAAAGGCTTAAACGAATTAGAGAAGACACTAAAAGATATTGGAGAATAAAATGTTCCGAAGGAAAACCATTCCTATACTACGTTGATATGCTGAACGTTTTAAAGAACAGAATTAAGCAGTTAAGTGAAAATCGTTCGGCAGCGCTATCGATAATCCCCGTGATCCATGTAGCACCATAAACAACTTACCAGCCAAGTTTCACATTACTTACCCTAGTCTAAGCAATAATGTATCGTATGGATCAACATTCCCCTTTTCAAGTAAGAAATAGCGAGTTTTTAGTATTAAATTCGCTACTGTTTTCATAGCTCATCTATGTTTTGCTTTTAGTTTCTCCACGATATGAGTTACACATAAGTATTTGTCCTACATCAACTTTACCTTATGATAGTGTGTTTGTGCTGAAGCGGTGAAAGCAGGTTATGGTTGAGCTGATGAGCTGCTCAAACAATTATTATGGGCGTAGAAATGTTGTCGGCTTAGCTTTAATGAATGCTTTTAGAGGTGTTGTTGTTGGAGGGTATATGGCGCTTTACGGACTATATTTAGCCTATCTAGGTTTCGACATGGGCGTTATCGGTTTAGCTTCCACTATTGCTAGCTTAGTTGGCGCCACCATTTCCCCTTCTGTAGGGTATTTTATTGAAAAATGGGGGTCCAAGCTCGGTATTGTTCTAAGCGGATTAGCTTTAACTTTAGCATCTTTAATACTGGTTGTTTCTAAAACACTTCCTTTACTAGTAACATCGTACACTCTCTTCATGATCTCGTTTCTCATGGGTCAAGTAGCTCGCTCGGTTTTCCTAGTGCACAGCATAGGTATTGAAGGACTCGGTGCTAACGTCGGAGTTACAAGCGCTGTTTTCAGCATTGCCCGCTGTATTGGGCCTGCTACAGCGGGGTTCATAGCCTACAGTATAGGGTTTAAACCGGCATTTCTATTCCTAACAGCATCCTCCATCGTTGGGCTCATAGTTTTCCAATTAACCACAACACAACCACCTAAGGAGTCAAGAGGAGAAAAATATGGGAGCCTCATTGACGCTTACCGCCAAGTATTCAAACCTAACCCGTTACTCAGCTTCGCATACATTGTAACGGTACTTGACAGGTTCGGATGGAGCCTATGGTTCCCTATGTTGAGCGCACATATGTACAATTACGGCTACAATGAAGCTATAGTAGGGCTACTAGGCACTATTCAGTCAGTAGCTCAAGCAACAACTCTTCCACTCCTGGGTAAGTTAACGGACAAGCTAGGATCAACTAATATATTAATGACTTCGGAAATCCTAGCTACCATAGCCACATTACTTCTAATAAACCCTACACCATGGCTTAGAGCCTTAATAGCCTATGTTCTCGTAGGGCTAAGCATTGCAGCATGGATTCCCTCTTTTAGTAAACTCGTAGCTCTCGCAACAAACGGGAACAAATTAAGCGAAGCATACGCTTCAGTTAACACTATTCGAATAATTCCATCAATACCAGCACCATTAATGGGAGGAATACTTTACGATGTAATAGGCCCAATAGCACCCTACGGTTCATCAGCAATAATTCTAACAATATCGGCAATAATTCTAGCAAAAGAGTCCAAAGGAAAGTAGATAATGGAGAAAAACCTTCACCCAACATTATGACCACATAAACCCTTAAGAACATCATGAATATCGAAATTGCTTTTCTAAACACACCTGCTTATTGCTTCTAACAAGGTTGATGAAAAGAAACCGATAACAGATGCTCTACACATAGTGTCTGAACTACTTTATTAGAAAAATAGTTGTTTAGAGAATTCTATGTTGTATCAAAGAAAGTTAATAAAGAAAGAACAGTATCTTAGTAAAAACAATTCTACACTTTTGAAGCAAAGGCATTACATAGCATCGACCCTAGCTAAGTAGGTACAGATATAGTTTAAAGACCTCTTATATTAAGAGGTCAGCAACTCCTCTAATGCATTTCAATCCTTAGATACTAGCTGAAACGTAAAGATCTTTAAGTGTAAAATTCGTAAGATAAATAAGTAATAGTGTTAAGGTAAAGGAAAACCTATGAAGCTTTAGGAAAACCATACTTTACCTTTTCTTAAGTCCAATACTAAGCCTAGTTCTTCAATACACTTATCTGAAACAATCACTTCCTCTTCACCCGGCGTAATAAGCGCTTTAGCTTTAATTCCTCTAGACTCATTATTTAAACTAACCTCTAACATAACATAGTCTCCGAAATAAGCTGTTCCCTTAGTGAAGCCTGGACCTTCAAACTCTACTGAAGAGAGAATGTTTAAACCAAGATTTTCAGCTAGCCTTACAGGTAAGGAAACAACGGGTTCATCAGTTTCAAACCCTGTATTTAAAAGTGCGTTTTCTTCAACGCATTTGTTATTATAGCATATTTTCACTTTAATCCTTAATCCCATAAACTATCACTTCTTAATCTTCATTTTCTTCCACCTTATCGGTGCTTTATGCTTCCTTTTTCTCTCAACCTCTACTTCCTCTATTTCCCTAAGTATTCTCGGGATTTTCTTTTCTGAAGCCACCTTATCCCCTCTAAAATATAGTTTGATACCTCCGAAAGATAGGGTTGCTGGTTAATTGTGAAAACAATACGAATTTATGTTGGCGCGTTTCTAGCAGTGAACTTCCTGATGCAATCGTAGGATTAAGGGTTATCCTATATTTTTATTTGTGCTTTAGGCTCCGAAGGATCAGATATTAACTCTTTGGGGCCTGTGTTTTTAGATGTTTAGTTTTTGCTTTAGCTATTGATGCTAGATTCCACTTTCTCCCTTTCACGTAAACATATCCTTCAGTTTCGCTTATCTTTCTAATGAGTTTCTCTATTGCCTTTTTCAAGCCTATTTCATCGTAGAGGATCTTGTATCCTAATGCTAAGCCTGAAAGGAAGCTTCCTGGCTCAAGGTTTTCCCTAAAGGTTTCAGGGTCGAAAACATGTATGTCCACGGGTTTCCTAAGGGCTCTTCTAAGTTCTATTGAAGCTTCAACTTCTAACTCCACTTTTTCCCGTACGTTTTCTAGTTTATCTACGATAACCACTAGGTCTATGTCGTGGGCTTTAGGTGGGTTGTAAACGTAGCTTCCGAAAACAATTACGCCTAAAACTTTCCTACCTTTCCCTTCAAAGAAGCTTCTAAGCTTAGATAATACTGTTTCTCCTGAGAAAATCCCTTATCACCTCGATGGCTTTCCTAGCTAGTTTAACACCTTTCTCTGCTATTTCCCTAGAAACTATATCGCTTGGGCCATAAACTTCTCCTTTGAGTAGGAAAGGATACCTAGCTCTAGTGTAATACTCTGTTAAATACTCTAAAGCTTCAACAATAATATCATATTCTTTCTTCCACTCGTTGGAAAATGTCTCGCTAAATATCCCTATAAGCTCCGGTCCATGGTTGTAGACAACTTTCCTTCTCACTTCAAGCATTGCCTTAACACCTTTCTCAACAGACTGTTGAGCATAGAAAATAGCTTGGGGGTAGTCGTCTAAGTTAAGTGCTCTAATAGCTCTCTCCAAATCCTTCTCTGATTCCTCAAAATACTTCCTAGCGAACTTAACGAATAACGACATATCCTATCAGAATCCAACTTAGAATCCAAAACTAAATATATCTTACCGTGAAAAATGCTCACCGCTTATGCTTGCTTACTACGGGTTAGAGTTATTTCGGTTCATATTCCTAATGTTTTCTTAGAGGAGACGGCTTTAGGTTCCCCTTGGGTCAGGTGGTTTTGTGGAGGGGTTTGGCGCTGTTGTTTATGTGTTTAGGGTTGCTCCTAGTTCTTTTTTCAGAGTTTTTAAGGGGCTTTGGTTCCCTATTTGCTTCTCCCTATTCTGTATCGCTTTAATACTCCTCTTTGGAGGCTATGTTTCCGCTGTCGTTGTTGAGGCTACGTTCGCAGTTGCCGGATTTGTTTTTGTTAGAGCTCATTTTCCCCGATGCTATGTTTTAACTACGAGAGGTATTGTTGTTAGGCGTTTGTTAGGTAATGTTTTTATTCCTTATGGTGGGGTTTTGAGGGT
>JAGGUY010000028.1 GCA_021158265.1 Thermoprotei archaeon | reverse complement strand
TTTAATTGGTAATCTATTTTCAACTATTTTCCTCAATAATCTCCTTAGTAATGCTGGATTCTTTATATAGGCTCCTATCTTCATAGCTTAAACCATTAGTGATTTCAACATTAAACTTATGTTTTACCTATTTAACACTATACACTATAGGGTTTGAGTTGAGGTGAAAATTAAGCTTAACGACATTTATACCGAAGGAGAATTAACTTTAATTTACGGTCCTGCATCCTCTGGCAAAACATCCTTAGTTACTAAAATAGCCTATAGTGAGGTCCTAGATGGCAAAGCAGTTTTGTTTGTAAGTACGGAAAATGAGCTTTTCATTGAAAGACTTAGTGATAATGATAATGTTCTCAAAAGGATTGTTATTGTCCCTATTAGAGACTATAGTGTCCAACATTTCCTAATAACAAAGGCACTGTCAAAAATCATTAGAGAATATGGCATTAATGTTTTAGTGGTGGACAGTATTACGGGACTTGCTAGAGGCGAAGAAAACTATGCTAAAGCAACCTATATGCTAAAGCATCAGTTAGCATCTCTACTAAAAGAGGCTAGAACATGGAAAATACCCGTGATTTTAACTAGTCAAGTTAGAGCTATTATTGATGAGTATGAAGGTTATGAAGCTTCAGCTAGATCTATTCTAGAATATTGGTGCAGTAACATAGTGAGGCTTAGCATTATTGAAAGGGGGTTTAGAGAAGCCCTTATTGAGAAAGCTTCTAATCCAGAGGTGGAAAGGAAAAAGTTCCTCTTCGAAATAGTTGGTGATGGCATTGTTAAGCTTAGATAGTTTCCTTTATGTGTTTAAGCTGTTTCTACCATCTCTTATAGCTAATGGATCACCTGTTTTATTGAGGGAGGGATATCCTTTAGACTTTAGGAGAAACTTCATTGATGGCAGAAGAATTTTAGGTGATGGTAAAACATTTGAAGGTTTTGCTTTAGGACTATTTTTCGGTTTCTATACTGGAATTGTCGAGGCAATAGTTTTCAAAAACACGTTCTTCATTGAAATAGGGTTTCTTAGTAGTTTAGGAGCGCTAATGGGAGACATTATAGGGTCGTTTGTTAAGAGAAGAATTGGTCTTAAAAGAGGAGATAAGGCGCCTCTTCTTGATCAGCTAGATTTTGTTTATGGTGCTGCTTTACTCTTAACCATTGCGGGAATAGGTTTTGATATTCCATCCTTTATAGTATTTCAAATAGTAGTAGTTATTTTACATATGGTCACAAATAGGATAGCATATTATTTGAAGTTAAAACCCGTTCCATGGTGAGAGAGAACAAGCTTGTCACCATATTCCCCATCCCTTAACGAACACATAGACTACAAGTGTTAGTAAAGCAGAGACCATGAACAGTAAAGCTCCTATTCCGAAAACTATATTGAGTAGTCTTTGTGATTTAACGATTCTTGAAGCCTCAATCATCAATACTCCGCCTAAAGCGCCTAAAAACAGCAATACGCTCATGCCGAGAGTTTCCGACCCAGTTTGTCTTATAAGACCGTAGTAGCTGCTTGTTGCCGGAACAATAACTATGAGTCTCTTATTAATAACTATCATTGGAGGTACACGGTTAACTAAAGCGTAAACAACGCCAGCTAAAATAGATGATGTAAGAACTAGAACGGTGAAGATCCCTATATACGTGATGTGTTTCTCTATTCCGTTAACTAATCGTTCAATAAACGTTTTCCTAGCCAATTCTATTCACATCCTTGGTTTATCGGTGAGTCATGTATGAGCTAGGATATATTAACTTTCTCGGAGTTAAAAATATTAGTATGCTGTTACCTTTCACTCACTATAGTTGAGTAAAAGACGTTTTGAGGGCGTTTAAGCTTGGGCTTACCGGAAATAATGCCGAAAACCCGTAAGGTCTTCTATGTTGCTGCCCTAATTGCAATACTTCTATTAGCTTTCACTATTAGAATGCAGCCTACGAAATATGGAATATACCTTTACGAGTACGACCCCTACTTCATGTATTGGGTAACCGGGAAACTAGTGGACCACGGTCCTCTTTACTGGTTTGATTTAACAGCCGATAATGTAAAGAACTTCTGGTATCCATGGGGTAGGGATGTTTGGAAAACAGAGTATCCAGGAGTACCTATGCTTGGCTACTTAGCCTACAATGTAGGTAGGCTTTTCGCACCAAATATTCCGGAAAACGAACTACTCATGATAATTGGGGTTGTTTTACCTCCTCTAGCGGGAGTTCTTGAGGTTTTAGCTATCTTCCTCATAGGTAGGGAGCTTAGAGATGAAAAAACGGGTTTAGTAGGCGCATTTATGGCTGCAGTTATGGCTTCAGCAATAGATAGAACTATAGCTGGCTTCTACACCAAGCTAGGTTTTGGAGTAATGTTCTTCCTATACTCAATGTTCTTCTTTATAAAATCTATTAAGCTAGGCTTTACAGGTAAAGGAGCATTATATGCTCTTATTTCTGGAATATTTCTTGGTCTTGTAGGATTTACTTGGGGAGGATACTACTACGCAGTACTCGTCTACGCGCTTTACGCAATCTTAGTTGCAATATTAGGCATAAATACTAAGGAGTTCACTATAACCTACACATTAACTGTTTCGATAGCAACAGCAATACTCGTACTTGTACCCAAGATAAGCGCTACCTTCATGACATCGCTTAGCGGATTAGCGCTAATTTTGTCTCTAGCAGTACTCTACATAGACTTAACATTGAAGAACCTAGGCTATTCCGCATTTAAAAGAGCTCTCACATTAACTAGCCTCGGCATTATAGGGTTAGCATCCTACATAGTATTAGTGATTACCGGACATACAAGCCCTCTACCTGGAAGAGCGCTCTCGATAATTTTACCATGGCTAAGGTTTGAAAGACGCCTAGCGCTTTTCGCTTCAGTAGCAGAACATGCAACAATATCCTGGGACTACGTCTTCTATCATCTCTCAGTAGCTTTCATTTTCATACCTATAGGGTTAGCGTATCTGCTGAAAGAACGTAAGTTAGAAACACTTCTAATATTCACAGCAGCAATTTCAGCAATATATGGTGTAACTTCTGCAGCGTATTTAGCGCATCTTGCTGGTCCATTGGCTGCCTTAGCAGGATCCTATGGGCTAATAGTTCTCTCGGAAACTTTGATAAGGGAATTAATTAAGAAACCTCCAAGAGGTAAGAGAATAAGGTATTTTGCAAAAATAAATCCAGCACCAATAGTCGGAGTATTACTTGTAATAGTACTAGTAGTAGCTATTGTTGCTCCCTTAGGTATTAAAGGAGCTAATGTTGCACCAACAATAGTTAGCCCTCAAGCAACAACAAGAGGAAAGAATCTAGCGTGGCTCAAAGCATTAGAGTACATGAGAAATAATTTACCTAGAGATGCAATAGTAAATGCATGGTGGGATTATGGCTACTGGATCACTGTTATAGGGAATAGAACAAGTATTTGCGATAACGCAACCTTAAATTCAACCCAAATAAAACTTATGGCATGGGCACTCATGGGGAATGAAACTTATGCTGCGGACATATTCCTGAATAAGTTCAAAGAGCCACCTAACGCATCATATCTATTGGCTTTTGAAGTTTTCTACCATGGTAAAACAGAAACGGGAGAGGACGTTTTAATAATATTGCGTGGAGGTGACATTTCAAAATCAGTAGCGATAGTTAGTGTTGGCGGATTAAACGCTACAGAATATTTTGGAGGAGGTGTAGGTGAACCAAACTGGTTTAGCAATAAAACAAGACAAGCACTACTTTACAAAGCGCTTCTCTGGGGCGCGCTTAATGTTTCGCAGGAGAACGGTTGGACATTCCTTTTGAGAACACCTCAAGGCCTCTTACCTATGCTTGCTGTTCCCATAGAACCTATGAAAATATTTGACCTGGTTAAAGTATTCTACGATACCACGCCTACCGGGAAGGGAGAATATGTCGTCATTGTTGTTCTATACAAACTAAATTACGAGAAGTACATGGCGTTAAAGGGCAAGTAAAAACTTAGTCTTTAATTATGCCAGCTAATTTCTTAGCCAAATACCTATATTTACCATATTTATCTTCTGGAGAGAACTTAGGAGGATGAGGAATAATTAATTGCCCACCACAGTAAGGACATTTATCCTTCTTAAGAGTATATTTTCCACAAACACTGCATTTCCTTAAAACTCCCTTCATTTCCTATCACGTACGAACCTCATTAAAGCACCATACTGCTGGGCCTTGGTTTTAACGAGTTCGAGGATTTTCGCTAACGTTTTCTCAAGTTCCTTATAATTTAATCCTATTAACTCAACCTTATATCTTGGAGAACCGACAGTGTATATCCTTACGGAAACTTCTCTAGGTTTCTCAACATTCTTAGCGCTTGTGAGAATATCCTTAATTATTTTTACTCCATCACCCTTAACTGTGAATAGGAAGAGTGTTCCCGAAATCTTAACTTTCTTAATCTCAATGTGTCTCTTAGCTTCCTCTATAAGAATCTTGTTTTCTTCTTCAGTGAATCCTAAATCTCTTATTGCTTCCTCACCAAACCTAGCTATTTCCTCTAATGCTGAGTAGAGGTCCCCATATTTTTCAGTAAGTCTTCTACCGATGGTGTTGAGTACGTCATCAAATGGCCTATTTAGTTTTGAAGCAACAATCTCTAATGTTTTAAGTGATTTCTGAAGCTTCTTCCATTCTAAAAGTTTCTTTCTCCTCTCTCCATCAGAAACTCTTTTAAGCGAAACGTCAACATGCCCTTTCCTCCTATCAACCCTAATAACTTTGAAAACGGCCTTTTGCCCTTCCTTAAGAACATCCCTTATATTCCTAATCCATTTCGTTGAAACCTCGTTTCTAGGTAAATATGCTCTTAAGTTATCGTATTCGTCAAGTTTCACATATGCTCCATATTCAAAAATTTTTTCAACGGTTCCTATAACCAACTCCCCTTTATCTGGAAAATCCTTTACTTCAAACGACAACTTCCCCTTATCCTCCCTTAGGTCTTATAAGAAAATGCGGTCTTTAGCCATAAACCTTAACTATTTTCCCATATATTTTCGCTTTCCCGCCCGTAGGTTTTGCAAGTATTCTACCGCATACGAGGCATCTTACAGGAAATGTTGCATGGTCAAAAATTACTTGTTCGTTCCCGCAATCTGGACACTTCACTCTAACAAACTTACTTTTAGGCTCAGGTATGAGCGTTTTATACTTTTTTATCATTGTTTCACACGCTCTACATCTTATCTTGCCCTAATTACTTCAATGAGCTCTACTTTCTTCAATCTAATGCCTCTTCTATGGATAATATATCCGCATTTCCTACATTTGAGTTTAAGAACTATTTTCTTAGTTACTTTAGCGAACCTTTTCTGTTCGGGCTTCCTTTTACTACCATATCCCTCCTGTTTTCTCCTATACCTTCTCTCTCCTTCAGCTAAGGATCTTCTTTTGCCATGCTTATATATAATAACGGTATGTTCAGTATGTGTTCTACATCTTGGACAGTACGTTCTTATGATCTTTGGTACCTTCATTTTACCTTATCCCCACTGTAGCTTAGCATTACCTAGCTAGTGTTAGAAAATATTAGCCTACTAAATATATTTTATGTATTGCTCTCAAAACTTATAAGACCTAGAAGATAAAGTGGAATAGCTTTTTCCAAAGAGATAATCACTATGTCTCCAGCATGAAGTTTTGCGGGTACTTTTTCGTCTCCTATGATTTCCCTGTTTAATATGGCATCCTTCACTATTCTCACAATAGTTTTACCTTCATTATTTAGCAGTATTTTACCGCTTACTACAGCAACATATATTTTTAAAAGATTCTG
Organism: Thermoprotei archaeon; assembly: GCA_021158265.1. Lineage (GTDB taxonomy): Archaea > Thermoproteota > Thermoprotei_A > EX4484-217-1 > EX4484-217-1 > DRYM01. The sequence goes on along the minus strand of JAGGUY010000028.1, from coordinate 10,268 downwards.
AATAGCTAACAATAATTCTTCATCAAAACTATTTTCAGGAACCTTGTATCCCTTAATAGCTTTTAATGCTCTAATGAACACTATTTCTTCAATGTACTTTCTAACCTTTTCTAAATATTCTCTCCTAACTTCCTCCTGATATGGTGTATTCTTTCGTATATCGAACACTAACTTCTGATATTCACTATGACTTATGGGAGTTAACTCGTTAAGTGACGCTGAAACCTTAACTAGTAATGATAGAAGTTCCTTCATTTTCTTATTTCCTCAAATTCCGCCAGTTCTCTAGCTACTAAGTAGATTGCCGTAGGTAAGCTTAATTTAAGCTTTGTACCTTTTCTTCCTCCAACATTTTCTCCGAAGAGCCTAAGATTTGACGGTATATCCTTAGTAAGTTTAATTGAAGCTTCACCTTTAAATGGTGAAAGTTCGGGTTTAAGTTCGAATTTCTCCAGTTCACCTATACCTTTAAGAGTAATTACTGGAAGACCTGTTTTACCATGTAACGAGCCTGGCAATCTTATTAGCCTGTGAGTATCTATTGTAACCTTTTCATCCACCGAGCATTTTATTTCGTCAACTATAGTTTTTACAAGCTTGGTTAACCCCTTAGATCCAAGGGACTTATAAAGCGTTGTCCATTTGGGAGTTGTTTCGCTCATTTCTCTAATTATTTTCTCGGAGTTCTCCACAAGCCTAGTATAAGCCTTATCCCCTACGATTTCTCTAATCGATTCGTTCGGTAATGATACTTTTTCGAAAATCTTTCTCGCAATTTTACCTCTCCAACCTTTTTCGCCTAAGTCTATTCCTATGATTTCTCCTCTTCTCTTATACTTTGGAAGGAGAAGTTCTACCTTAAGTCCTATAGCTTTTACATAATCAACTATTTCCCTTCTCTCCTCTGAGGTAAGTTTTAAACAATCTTCACATTGAATGTGGAGGTGGAATCCTCTATGACCAGAGAAAACTATTAGCAAATCTGAGACTTTAAATCCTAAATCTGGTATTAGAAATTCCTCTATAAGCTTAATTAGCTCATTCTTTGCTGCTTCAATGCATTTCTCACAAACCCAAGTGAATTTTTCAATGTTTTGTGAACCACATTTAGGACATTTGTCCGGTGGCGGACCTGCTCCTTCGAAACCACAGTTTAAACATTTCCATCGATCATGCTCATACTTGCATGGTGTGTCTAAGTGATCAGCATCTATGTCAAAAACTAGTTCGGCACCTAACCATCCCTTTTCATCCATGTCGCTTGCTGAAGGAAGTATGTATATTGCCGTAGAGTAGTAGGCATGCCTAGGTACATTTTCTAAAATGAAATTCCGTAATTCCTCTACTTTTTCAAATCCTAAATGCCTAACCATACCCTGCTTATCGAAGAGTTGAAATGCAAACTCTCTATTAGCAAAGTTTTTTGGAATAAATATTCTATCCATATTTCTCCTATAGTACTGTCTAAACAGTGATTTTAGAAGATTCTTTGATTTAACGTTCATCCCGAATTTCACTACTCAATCCTAGGAGCTATATAGAATGATAACCTTGCTTCACCAGCTAATTCGAAATCTAACCTACAAGGTATGTCCGTTGAAAACCTTATTGCTGTCGTTTCAGCTGCTTGAGAAGCTGAGGTGATATCTTTGAAGTAGTCGAAACTATATGTTGCTTCTGATTTTTCTTCAACACTTATGTCTATCAATGTTCCTGTTTCGCTTGAGAGCTGAACTTCCGCTTCACCCTTACTACCATACCCTATTATCCTTAGCACACCTTCTTCTTCGCCAATGAATTTAACTGCTTCACTAACAGGCTCGATATCCCTAAGAACATCCCTAAATGTTGCACTTGTCATACGTGCTGTAACCTTAAACTTAATTTTTGGTTCAGGTATTTCCTCTTCGCTAAGCGTTAGTAATGGTAGGACAAATTTTCTTTCTGAAGAACCTAAGAATAAGATCGCTAATTTGTCCTTAGAGAATTCAAGAGCTAATCTATCGTTTTTAGTTGCTCTCTTAAAGATCTTAACGATATCGTTAAAGTTCACACCTAGCTTTTCCTCACCACTTACATCATATTCTTCGAAAACCGTGCGCGGCATGTACAAGTCTATGAGCACTATATGTGATGGATCCATAGCCTTAAGCACTAAAGCCTCCTCCGTGAACTTAAGAATGCCTTCCTCAATGATCTTACCTATTGCTGTCATTAGGTATCTCCAAACTCTGGCATCAGAAAACACTACTTTACCCATGTTTTTAGCCTCCATTCAATAAGTTAGGGCTATGCTTTTCTAATAAAGCTATCGAGTTCGCTTAATATTTCATTTACTCTTAAAGCAATATTTAATGCTTTAACAATATTAGCATATGAAGAATGTGTTTTAGGAGTTCTTTTTTCAGCTTCCCTTAACTCCTCAATAAGCTTCCCTAGTAATCCCTTCATTGCCTCTAGGAGTAGTTCCTTATTTGCTTCTTTTTCCATACCCTAATTCCTCCAGTAATCCCATTGACCCATAGAATAGGTTATCAATAAACTTAATTATTTCTAGGAAAGTTGACCTTACGAGAGAATTTAGTATTGTTCTAGCTTCATCAATACTTAAACCATACGTTTTAGTTATGGTCTCTAACTTATGGGTTAAAATAATTGGCTTAGCTATTCTAACATAAAAATCATCGTTTATGAATGGGTCTTCGTCTGTTACTGCTACAAGAATTCTTATTTCACTGTAGTATTTTGATGACAATATTGCTGATGATAATTCGAAGGAGTTATTTGCTCTATAGAATTCTACACCTTCCACCATTTTTCCTCTAAAAACAGTTAACATATATATTCTGAGGTTTTCAAGACTCTTGCCCATTATTATTGCTATACGTGTTTCCTTCTTCATTACCTTTAACTTCCGTATTCTTCAAGGGATTTTTCGAAAGCCTCCCTAAATTCTTTGGCCAACTCTTTAACTTTAGCTGAAGCCTCGGTTAAAGCGTCGAATGGGTCTTTACCACCATTAGTTTCAACAACAACTACAGGTTTTCCCGTTAATGGATGATCTATCCTATATGCTGCAAACTTTACCGATGGATCTTTTAGAAGCGTTTTAACAAGTATGTTTAGGAATGAATGGTCTTCACCATCAACTTCTAACTCTACCCTATAAGCCTCTTTTCGAAGAACTCTAACCTTCAATTCCAACTGCACCGTAAGCTAGCATTGCCTATGCGGATATTTTACTTTTCCCTACTTTACTTTTTAAGTATTTTGTTAAGTGCTTGTTTCCACTCAACAGTTAATATGACATGTCCTATTTCATTCTCCACGAGAACACCTTCTTCAAGCCCTAATCTTTTAACCTCGTCTAAATCCTCCGTTTCGAGAATAGCCGCTAATGTTGCTAAGAACTTTTTCGTTGATGAACTTCGAGTGTATGTTCTTAGGTTTTGAAGAGCCTTACCTAAAATTTTAGCATAATGAACTACTATGTCGAGTGGTGCGTCTGATACTAAAGTGTTTTCTTCGAGCCTTACAATGTATCCTTTAGCTTTCAAAACCTCACTTAGGGAATCTAGTGGAAACGTTGTTTCGGCATGTTTCTGAAGTATGTTATGAACATATTTTTTCAGTTTCACTTTTTCAAGGCTTTTCAGATAGGTTATTTCCTCAGCGAGGTTTCTCACTATTTGCCAATTATATGCTATTATGTCTTTTGTTCCGTAAAGAGTTATTGTGACAGTATTTCCTCTAACATCGATTTTTGACTGGTCTATTTTTAGCTCCTGAAGAAGCCTATTCACAAATTCTTCGACAGAATCTTTATCTTTTAATGTTATTTTGAAAACTCTTTTCCTTAGCTTCAAAGGGGTTAAACCTACTTGAACATGTATTCTATGGATACTTTTCTTTGCTCAACATTTCCGCATTTAGGGCAGATAAGCTTAGTGTTTTTCCTTATAAGAACGGCTCCGCAACGTGAGCATTGAGCATAGACTACACCTAATCTTGCTCCCTTAGTTGTTAGTTGAAATGGGCTACTGTTTGTTAGAACTTTTGCCTTAACTACATCGCCTATTTTTACCGCGTCACTTATTGTTTTAATGAAGTTCGTTGAAACTTGCGATACATGTAGAACACCAGTGAATGGTCCAGTATATAGTCTCCTCTTATCGTCAGCAAATATTTTTAGGAAAGCCGTATCTTCCTTTACTGATGTAACTACGGCATAAACTGTCATATTAGGCTTAGGAGGCTGCTTATTTTTCTTTAACGGTATAACTATGACTCTTTTAGCTACGAAATCGTATAGAACTCTCCCTGCTACTTTAGAGAACACTTCTCCATTGTCTTCATATGTTCCTTCGCCGGGCGTGAATTCTTCGACAACACATAGTTTTTCTCCGGGAAGCACTATTTTTCCTGAAATATATTTTCTCTCATTACTCAACTTCAGCACCCTTTCAACTTCACTATTTTGCTACTTCGCCTAGGGAGAGGCTTCTTTACTTGTAGTTTCTTCTTCCTTAGGGTGATTGTTTTAGCTGTTTCCTCTTAAAACAACTTCTCCACTCTACCAAATAAGTCTTATATCTGAATGCTATCTCATATCTCTCCTAACAATTTTGTATAAATCAACTAATACCCTATGTTTCATTTTGAAATGGTGTTTCATGTAGGGAGGTATGACTATTGTTTTAGTAGCTAAGATTTCAGCTATGTAGTTTCTTTCGCTACAAATCCTAGCTATTAGCTTTCGTGTTGCATCATTAGACTTATGAATAGTGTATACTATTTTTGGCTTAAGATTTAGTGCTGTTCTCAAAAATACTATGTCCGCATGTTTTCTATGTACGCCGAAGGGCGGGTTTTGAAAAACAACATCTACCCTAGTGAGGTTAAGGAATGGTATTGCTGCTTGTATAAAATCTATTAGCTCTTTGACATTAAATTTTGAAGCGTACATTATAGCTACTTTAAGCGCTTCATGATCTATGTCAATGCATACTACGTGTAAGGGATTGAGAAGAGCTGAAGCTATGGCGAATCTTCCCGTGCCGCATCCCAAGTCTGCGATTACTGCATCTTCATAGTTTAGGGAAAGGTAGGAGTCGAAAACTAATTCAGCAACTATGTTTCCAGGCGTTAAATACTGCTCAAACTCTATCTTAGGGTTAGGGTGTAAGGGTATTTCCTCAACAATTCTTTCTAAAACACTTTTCCTGAAAAGTATAGGTGATCACCATGGAAACCTGTATTTGTCTAGGTTTCCGGTTAAAACCATGATAGCTTCTCCAGGTGTGAGTACGGGTTTTTCAAATTCTCCAAGATCATCTATAGGTAGTCTAGGACACGATGTAACCATGTAAGCATCAATATCGTCTCTATCGATGTTTCTAAGAACGTCGATTGTTAAGATGTCTGCTGAAAATAGCTCGTATTCTAAACCCCTACTTTTAATCAATTTAATTAGAAACTTAATAAGTTCGCTCCTATACTGGCCTTTTCTAGCGCCAACTATTACACCGTATTTCTTAGCGTCTAGAGACCTCATTATTTTAGCGTACCTTACGCTTAAGTAACGTTTAACAGTTTTTGATATGTCCTCAAAACTGTTAGTGTAGGGGTCAAGCTTGATTACAGGCTTCATTGTCGCTAATCCTAATCCTATAGCGTGAAAATATCCTCCACAAATAACAATGTGTGCATCTACATAGTTGTTAACTTTAACTGCTGTTGAATAATCACATCCAATTATTTGCCCATCATATTTTACATAACCGGACTTCTTTCCTATGAGAACCCTTAAGCTTTCTTGCTCTAGAATGTTTTTAACATAGTTTACTATGGGCTTGTGTTGAATAACATATGATAACCCTACCTTCTCTATGCCCTTGCTTTTAACGTAGGATATTAAAGACCTTATCATATCTGTTGATGGCTTAAGAGTGCTGTAAGCACCTACATACACTACATTGCTAAAGCTTGGTCTATAATATTCTGTATGTCCTACATGTACTAAGAGGTCAGCATTTAAATTTAATGCTTCATTTTCCGCTAGAAAGCATGCACCATAGGCTGGATCTGAAGATATAATGAACTCTACGTTTCCGTATTTTTCTTTGAGAACATCTAATGTGTTATAAAAAGACTTCTTAAGTCCATCAGGTATCTGTATTAGGATCTTCTTTGGCTTTCTCTCTTTAAGAATGCTCTCTATCTTCTCTATTTCGAAAATGTATGGTTTATTCTTCCCCATTACTTCTCTATTTTCTTTATTCTCACGAATGTTTTTATCGGTAATTTTGATGCTCCCCTTCGCAAAGCTTCCATAGCTTTCTCTAAGTTCTCCTTCTTAATCCTTATTTCAAGTATTGCTTGTTTTGGATACACTCTAGCTGCTGTCCCTATGGGTTTGCCGAAGGCTTGCCTCATACCGTCCTGTAATCTGTCCGCTCCTGCGAAAGCCATCATCTTGTTTTCTCTTAGAACATGGTGTGGATAAACTCTTACTTTAAAGAAATAGTTTCCTTCACCAACTGATGTGCTTAAATATTTATGGGTCATAACTCTAGCTGCTTCTAAAGCATTGTGCCTTATTTGTCCTGCTTCTTTAGCTACGAGTTCAACAACTAAATCGTAGTCTCCCTTAATGTTTCCCATTTCGAACTTGTTTATCTTGGGCGGAGGAACGCCTGGAATATACTCCTTCCTAGTATAGGGTGGCCCTGAAAAGTGTGTGTAGCATCTAGCAGGTCTAAGAGGCATTGTTTCTGCATCCTCCCTTTTTTCTTCTGCCCCTTTATTCGTTATCTTCTGTAATATTAACCTTTCCGTTACATAGGTTTAAGCATCATTATCTTTACCTTTAAATTCCCATGCATACATTCTCTTTCCAAAAGTATAGAGTACCCCAACCTAGTAGCGACGTTCTTTAAGAGAGCATGCTCAGCAGTTATTACAACAATTCTTCCTTCAGATGAGAGAATTTTTGATGCTGAATTTAGAAATCCATAGTAGAGATCTCTCAGTTTCTCTCTTCTAAACAGCCTTATACCATACGGGGGGTTCGTGACTATTAAGTCCGCTTGAGTATTTATGATTTCGTTAAGCTTTCTTGCGTCACCAAGTATGAACCTTATTTTCCCATAAGCTCCAGCGGAAATGGCATTGAGCATTGCTCCACGTAGGTGCTTAGGTGAAATATCTATGCAGAAAACCTCTTTAACATTAAAGCCTAAGGCTGCTTCGATAGCTATTGTCCCTCCGCCGCACATGGGGTCAACAACTACTTCTCCTGGTTTAAGATTAGCTATCATGAGCATGGAATATGCGAGTGTAGGTTTAAGAGCAGCTGGATGATCATAAACCCTGTACTTCCTCTTATGTAACGATTCCTCTCCTGATAGTCTTAATGAGAAAAAGTATCTTCCATGAACAACTATTGAGTCGAAAATTATTGTTGGGTAATCCAAATTAACTTTGGGTCTGAAGCCGTATTCATCTAATGTAGCGTCTATAACTGCTTGTCCAGCTACTTTTGCGACATCCAACGATGTGTACTGATGTGTTCCTATTCTTTCAGATCTTATGGCGAATGTTGCTTGAGGATCTAAGTAGAGATAAGGTTTAGAGTTTCTTGTGACATCGTATATTATCTTTAAGCCTTCCTTATTTGCTGAAATCTTTGCTTCATTAAGCACTAGAGAGACCTTATGGATTGTTTTTAACGTGAATATTTTAGGAACTATTTCCTCAAGAACTCCTGGAAACTCTGCAGTTAATCTCCCCCCAGCTACAATTTCATACTTTATCTTTGCACCGAGTTTTTCTTCGATCTCTCTCGCAGCTAGGTCTTCTAAGCCAGGATTTGTTGTTGCTAGCAGAATCACTTTTTATTCCCCGATAAGAGTAAGTGTACTTTCCTAAAGAATCCTGAGAGAACATATGCTTCATGCCTACTAATGAAAGCTCTACCAATAACCCTTTTCAGAACTATTTCTGTTTTCCTCTCCCTATAAGCTGGCATTTTAAGAGCTTTTACTGCACGCTCAATGTTCCTAAGTAGCACCTCCATTTCCTTGGGTTTTGGTTGCTCTATTACACCTAGCTGTGAGGATTTAGCTTTAGCATTGAATATCTCGTACAAAACTATTGCCACCGCATGGGATAAGTTAAGTGATGGATAATCTTTAGATGCAGGAATAGTGACTAAGATGTGGCTCTTCCCTATTTCCTCACGAGTTAATCCTACGCTCTCTCTTCCGAAGAGTATTGCAACGTTTTCATCTTTAAGTTCAGCTACTTTCCTAGCAAAATCCTTAATTGTAACCGGGATTCTGAGAAGATCTTCGCCAACACTAACCTTACTTGAAGTAGCTACTACAAGTGAATATCCCTTAATAGCTTCATCTACGCTCCCACATATTATAGCGCTTCTTAATATATCATCACCATGGCTAGCGTAGGGTAATGCATCCTCTATACTTACCTTGGGATTCACTAAAACCAGCTCTTTAAAACCAAAATTCTTCATAACTCTAGCGACGAAGCCTATATTGATTTCTCCTTCAGGCTCCACTAAGATTACTCTTAAACCCATACTTCAACACTTCCGCCAGGCTTCTATACAGACTATTTCTTCGAAAAAGAATTTCTTCCTACTAACAATTCTCCAGGAAAACCCTTTTTCATCAAGAATTTTCAGTGTTAAATTGTAGTTTGAGAGTGAAGAATTTATCAAATAAACTTTACCGTCACAGCTAAGAAACTTGTCAAAGGCTTTAAGGAAAGCATCTACTACTTCCCTCCCGGAAGCTCCTCCAGACCATGATTTACCAATTAATCCTTCATCACTAACCGGGAGATATGGTGGATTAAACGCTATAATATCAAACCTATAATTTTCAGCAATAGGGTCGAACATATTTCCAACAACACTAAAGGTTCTACCATCAACATTGTTTAATGCTGAATTGCACCTAGCTAGTAGAACAGCATAAGGGTTTATGTCTAACTGAATAATTTCTCTAGCCCCTTTTTTAGCAGCATATATTCCAACAATTCCTGTACCGCATCCTAAATCGAGAAATCTTTCTCCACCTACAATTTCTAGGGAGTCCATTAGCAGGTAGGTATCATCTGATGGTGTGTAAACGTTAGGGTGAGTGTAGAATGTTATATCGTAAACGGTTAGTTTAAGGCTTGATCTCTCGATTAGCTTCATGCAGTACTTTGGCAATTTCAACTATTTCACCTAAGGTTAATTCTCTAACTCTTTTCCTAAGAATACTCTTTAGCTTCTTAGCTTCTTCAAAACCGAACTTTATCAGACCATGCGATGAAGCATTCTTAAGAACGCTTTCAACAACTCTGTTTTTTGAAGCGAAAAGTATTCTAACTAATCTGTCAAAAAAGCCGGGATCAACAGGTAAGGAGTATTCTTTTCTTGTTAAGGTAATTAGTGTTGAAGAAACCTTAGGTGGAGGATAGAAGGCATAAGGTCCTACTTCAAATACTTTCTGTATTGTGAAGTAAACATTAGCCATCACCGTTAGCCTACTATAATCTTGTGTACCCGGTTTTGCAAATAATCTACTTGCGAACTCCCTCTGCAATGTGAGAACCGCTTTTTTAAAAACCATTTCACTTAAGGTGAAGAGTAGTTTTGACGAAATATGGTATGGTACATTAGAGACTATCACATCAACTTCTCTAAATGATTTATAATGTTCGAGGAAGTCTCCAACAATAATCTCCACGTTACTATAGTTTCTAAGTACTTCCTCTGATATTCTAACTAGTTTCTCATCGATTTCTATTGCAATAACTTTTTTAGAAACATGAGCCAAATATTTTGTCAACGTTCCTAAACCGCTACCTATTTCCAACGTTACATGAGGTTTCTCTTTAGAAACCTCGTGAACTATTCTTCTTAAAAGTCTGGGGCTTACGATGAAGTTCTGGCTTAGTTTTTTCTTCGGCCTAACACCATACTTCCTAAGTAAACATATTGTTTCGCTTAGAAGGTCTCTCCTAGAAGGAAATAACAAGATATTTCACTTTTTCCACTATATTTTTCCCTTTGAAGAAGCAATAGCGTACATTCTAGGTAAGTATCCTAGGTAAACATTCTTTATGAGGTTTGTTGGTTTTACAAAGAGATAGTATTTTTCTTCGCCTCTAAGCTCCATCAATATTCTCTCGGTTAGTAATTTAACAGGGTTTGATATTTTTGCTCTCTCCGTTAGGTCCTTGTAGCTTTCGAA
>JAGGUY010000018.1 GCA_021158265.1 Thermoprotei archaeon | reverse complement strand
TTGAATGCCCCAAATGTGGTAATAGAGAAGCGTATGTGTGGATGATGCAAACTAGGGCTGCTGATGAACCTCCTACAAGATTTTATAGATGTACGAAATGCGGTTACACTTGGAGAGAATATGAGTAAAAAAGACTCTACATACTAATGACTTCTAAGAGGTCGCTAAAGAACTTATCTATTACTTCTCTACTTACATGAGGCATGAAAACGATTCTTGATCCATTAACCACGTTGCACTTATAAATGATCCACCCCTTAGTTCTAAGCTTTTTCAAAACATCATTTACATCAACACTGTAGGGTTTAAAACATACTATGGGGGTTTCGGATTTACCGAACGTTTTGAATAAGCCTGACTTAGCGATCTTATTGTAAAAGTAAAGTATAATGCGTTTTCATAGCATTTCTTATGAATCTCACCTATTTTATTCAGCCCTACAAAGCGGATTACAGCATAAATGGCTGCTATAGAGGCTCCACAACACGTTCCAGTAAGTGTTTCTGAAGGTGTTTTGCTAAGATATTTAGGCTTAAATCTAATGTATTTCAATAAAGCCTTGTCTTTTACGAAAAACCCTCCCGAAGGTATAGGTGTGAAAAGGGTCTTATGGGGATCTGAGGTTATTGTTAATACGTTTTCGCAACGGAAACCTGGGAAAATGCGAGAATTTATAAAGGGCAGAATAAATCCTCCATAAGCTACATCTAAATGCAATGCTACACTATATTCACTTGCTATTTTTGAAAGAGATTGTATGTCATCTACGAAGCCTAGTTCTGTAGAACCTACATTACCTATTATTGCTATTGTGTTTTCGATATTTTCTCGGGAATAGAAGCGACATCTATTTTGTAATTCTCATTTAAGCTAGCGTACTTCACCTTTATATTTAAAGCATTGGCTGCTTTAATCACTGAGTAATGAGTTGTAGGGGAAATTACTATTTCAGGTCTTCTTATTCCCTTAACTTTTCTACTAAAATTCCTAATTAGCCATAGTGATAGAAAGTTTGCTTCCGAACCACCTGACACAATATATCCGCTACAGCGTTTGCTTTTACACCCGAGAATTAAGGATAGCTTTCGGATAACATATCTTTCCATCCTAGCTAGGTTTCTAAATATGCTGTAGTCTCCAGCATTAGTATCTATGAACCAAAGAAATGTTTTAACGGCAATTTCTAAGGGCTTAGAAACCATACTGCTAAGAACATAGCCATCATCATAGAACGGGTCTTTAGCCCTAATCTTGGCTAAAACATCATCTATCATCGCCTAGTTACGCCTTAGAAAAGATTGTAGTTATGGTAGCCGGGCGGGGATTCGAACCCCGGTCACGGGGGCTCTTTCCCCACATGACCGCCCTTAATTTTAAGCGGTCATGTGGGGACCAAAGCCCCGCATCCTTGACCGCTAGACGACCCGGCTTCGAGAGAGAATAATTATAGGTGGGTTTTAAGTGTAACTCTTATAAGGTATGAGGTCTTATTAGTTCGCATGAATTCCTCCTAAAGTTAGGGTGAATAAGCGCTTATGATTGATCACTGGGTTATTAGATTAGCGAATAAGGTTGTTAAGGAGAAGGGGAAAGCTATTGTTATTGCCGCTGGAATAACAACGAGCGGTCCTCCCCATTTAGGTACTGTTTGCGAATTCCTTTATCCATGGGCTCTAGTTAAGGAGCTTAGAAGACGAGGGGTTGACGCTTACTTCGTATTTGTAGGCGACATAATGGATGCCTTTGACAGTATTCCTACATCACTTAGGGAATACGGTGAAATGTTAGAGCCTCATTTGGGGAAGCCTCTTGTTCACGTTCCTGATCCCTACGGATGTCATAGAAGCTATGGTGAACATTTTCTCTGGGAAACGGCAAAGATTATGGAGAAGTTCGGTGTTAAACCAGATGAAATCGTAGGGTCAAATGAACTATACTCTAAAGGATTCTACGATGATTACCTAGTGTTTTTTGCCGAAAGACTAGATCTAGTTAAAAGGATTCTCGAAGAAACTTCTTTAAGAAAGCTTCCTCAATCATGGAAAGACATTGTTCTTCCAGTATGTGAAAAATGCGGTAAGATAGCTACGACAAGAGTTCTAGGATTTAATCTTTCAGAAGGAACAATAGAGTACATATGCGACAAAGACGTAGGATACACTAAAGGATGCGGGCATAAAGGTAAAGTAGCGATAAGAGATCATATGTGGAAGCTTGCTTGGAGACTAGACTGGCCCAGTAGGCAAGACTTCTTAGGCGTCGATGTTGAAGGGGCAGGTGTAGACCATCACACTAGAGGGGGAAGTTGGGATACTGCGGTAGCTATTCATAAGAGGCTATTTAAGAAGGAACCGCCAATAGGATTCAAATACGGCTTCATACTTCTCAGAGGAAGAAAAATGAGTAAGAGTAAGGGCTTAGGAGACTTAAACTACATTCTATCACTAGTTCCACCAGAGGTTCTAAAATACTTCCTATTTAGAGGAGGACTTGAGGAAAACAAGAACTTCAAAGATGATCCAAGATTTCTACTTAGCCTCTACGAGGAATTCAGAAACATAGGGTTACTTTTTGAGAAAAAAGCTAAAGTCAAGGAACCAGGGTTAGCTAAGAAAGTATACGCATACATGCTTGCTTCAGAATCTGAAAAAGCATCACTGCATGTTAGCTTCACAGACGTATTGGTAATATACCAAATATATGGTGATTGGAAAGTAGTCAAAGAAAAACTGGGCTTCCCTGAGGAAATAGATAAGCTTAGAACATATGTCGAGAATTGGGTGAAATTAAATATTATTCCTAAGGAATATAGGATTAAATTCAATCCTACTCCGATAAGTAAGCATGTAGATGTTGTAAGAAGCTTTGCTGGGAAATTAAGAGAAAACATGAAGGATATAGAAATACACAATTTGGTATACGAAGTAGCTAGAGAATACAATGTTAACCCAAAAGAGCTCTTTAAGACCCTTTACGAAGCCCTACTGGGACAACCCTACGGTCCTAGGCTTGGAAGATTAATTGTCGCTATAGGGGTCTCTAAGGTTAAGGAAACACTGCTTAAGCTAACAGAGAAGTAATCTTTAACGCTGTTTACATCACGCATCCCATTATTTATAAATTTTACCGAAAAGTTTAAATAAGATAACTTATAAGAGGTCTTAAGGCAGAAGTGGGATTCTATATAAGTTTAACTTATGAGGTTTAAGGGTGGTTAGATATGGTAGATCTAGGTTTTCCTGCTGAAAGGAGTATTGGAGAAGCCATTATGAAATGTCCAGTTTGTGGAAGCACTAATATAATTTATGATCCTGAACGTGGACAGTATGTTTGTGCTGATTGTGGTACAGTCATTAGTGAGAAAGCTATTGACCAAGGTCCTGAATGGAGAGCTTTCACCCCTGAAGAAAGAGAGAAGAGAAGTCGTGTAGGTTCACCTCTAACTCAAACAGTTCATGATAAAGGTCTTTCAACTATTATTGATTGGCGTGATCGTGACGCTTTTGGTAGGCATTTGGAACCTAGGAGAAGACTTGAAATTTTACGTTGGAGAAAGTGGCAGATAAGGGCTAGGATACAGTCAAGCATTGATAGAAACCTTGCTCAAGCAATGAACGAGCTAGATAGAATAGCTTCACAACTCGGTCTACCTAGGAATGTGAGGGAAGAGGCGGCTGTAATTTACAGGAAAGCTGTTGAAAAAGGCTTGGTGAGAGGCAGAAGCATAGAATCCGTTGTTGCCGCAGCAATATATGCTGCATGTAGAAGGCTTAAGATTCCTAGAACACTTGATGAAATAGTGAAGTACACTAAGGTTGGTAGGAAAGATGTAGCTAGATGCTATAGATTATTGCTTAGAGAGCTTGAGCTAAGAGTTCCAATAGCTGACCCGATAGACTATGTTCCAAGAATAGGGGCTCTATTAGGATTAAGCGGTAGTGTTATGAAGAGAGCTGCTGAAATTCTCAAGAAAGCTGAAGAGAAAGGAATAATTGCAGGCAAAGACCCTGCAGGCTTGGCTGCAGCCGCAATATACATTGCTTCATTACTAGAAGATGAAAGGAGAACTCAGAAGGAAATAGCCCAAGTGGCAGGAGTAACTGAAGTAACAGTTAGAAACAGATATAAAGAACTGGTTAGAGAACTCAAAGTTCCATTACCTCCACAATAAAAAGAGTGTGTTTGAAAAAATAAGCTAAGATAAAAATTAGTTAATGTAGAACACAATAACTAAACTATCTTTTTCTGTTCCTCTATGAGTATTCACTAGTAAGGTCTTTCCCTCGCTAGGTTCTCTCTTAATCAACAATTATGATGTTTTCCTCAGGGAAGCCCATTTCGACAAGAAGTTCCTTGACACGCTCCTTGTGGTTTCCTTGGAGCTCTATTCTCCCGTTCTTGGCAGTACCTCCACAGGCAAGTTTGGACTTAAGCTTAGCAGCCATTTCCTTTAAATCAATAGAAGGATCGTTCAAACCTTCAATTATTGTTACTTCTCGTCCCCACTTACGCTTTTCAACCCTTATACGTATTAGCAATTCTTCCTTAGCTATTTCCTGGAATAGTTCTGGCGGAAGACCTCCTCCACCTATACCTAGGTTTTCGAATTCAAACATTCCTTTAAACCATCCACCCTAAAATTTTAGTTTCTACGAAATAGATGTTTATGAAACAGCTTATAAACTTTTATAGTAGATGCAACATGATTCTAATGGAGAAACCACAAAGAGGAGGAAACGTAGGAAATGTCCATGACTGTAAAGTACAAATGTGCTAACTGTGGAAGAATAATTGATGCTAAAGAGTTAGAGATTCTTCCGGGAATAAGATGCCCCTATTGTGGAGCGAAGATACTCTATAAGGTTAGGCCTCCTAAAATTAGAAGAGTGAAGGCAATCTAATCGAGTTACCTAAATGTTTTCACGTAATGATAAACTATAGCTTCCTTAATAACCTTAGCAGCTAGAATACTTGTTACATCATTTACATCTACTATTGGCGAATTTTCAACAACATCTAAACCCATCATTCTACCATCTACAATATTAAATAGTATATCGAAGAATATTGTTGGCGTTATTCCTTCAGGTTCCGGATTATCGACACCCGGAGCGTATGAGGGATCGAAAACATCCATGTCCACGGTAATGTAGGTTCTTTTGCAATTGCTTAAAAAGCCCTTTATAATCTTTAGAATTGTTGCTCTAGATTCATTTAATATTTGAGTACTCGTGATGTACGTTATGTTCTTTTGTCTGACATAAGCGTATTCTTCTTCACTAAAACCTCTAACTCCGATAAACATTATTTTTCTTGTACCAAGTAATTCGCTCACTCTTCTCATAACAGATGCGTGAGATAGTTTATAACCTAAATAATTCTCCCTTAAGTCAAAATGGGCATCAAATACTATGACACATGGGCTATATTTTCTAAGAGCCTTAACGACGCCATATGTGATAGTGTGTTCTCCCCCAATTATTACAGGTATCTTTCCATCATCAACAATACTCTCTACTACGTTGGAAATACGTGAAAGTGTTTGCTGAATATCTCCAGGTACAACAGCTATGTCTCCAATATCGGCTATAGGGCATTTGTCAAAATCAAACTTCGCTCTCAACGAAAAAGATTCTATTGCATCCGAAGCCTCTCTTACATGTAAGGGAGCCATGCTCGTACCTGTCTTGTAGGTTAAGGAGTGTTCGAATGGAACACCTAGTATAATGTACTTTGCTCGCTCATAAGGTACTGTGAAACCACCAAAGAATCTCTTTTCATCTGAAATGTAAATGTCCATTTTAACCATGAGTACCAACTCCCTATGTGCATAAGTATTTTTAGTAGCGTTATTTTTAGTAGTAGTTAGCACCATATTAACATAATGTTGGGCCCAAGGTGCTAAAGGCGTTGTCGGAAAAGGATCTTTACGAAAAAATAGTTGAATTAGCTGTTAGAAGAGGCTTCTTCTGGCAATCATATGAGATATATGGGGGAGTAGCGGGATTCGTAGACTTAGGCCCGTTAGGAAGCATTCTTAAAAAGAATATAGAGAACAAATGGAGACAATGGTTCATCCTTAAACATCAAGACTTCATAGTTGAAATAGAATCACCCGCAATTATGCCTAAAGCTGTTTTAGAAGCAAGCGGCCACTTAGAGCATTTCACAGACCCAATAGTTGAATGTTTAAGATGCGGTAGAAAATTTAGAGCGGACCACTTAATTGAGGATGCAATAGGCAAATCTGTTGAAGGTCTCACGCCACATCAACTAACGGAAATTATTAAGGAGAACAATATTAAATGTCCATCATGCAGTGGACAATTAAGCGAAGTTAGAACGTTTAGCTTACTTTTCAGAACAACTATTGGACCATATAGTGAGAACGTAGGGTTTATTAGGCCTGAAGCTGCCCAAGGAATGTTCGTTGCTTTCAAAAGAGTTTACGACTCTATGAGGGGGCGCATGCCCTTAGGTATAGGGCAAATAGGGAAGGTTGGTAGGAACGAAATATCGCCTAGACAAGGCGTTATTAGGCTAAGGGAATTCACTATTATGGAAGTAGAGTTCTTCTTTGATCCTGAAAAGCCAAAATGCCCCTTCATCTCCGAAGTCGAAAACGACGAAATAAGACTAATTACAGCTGAAAACAAGCTTAAAGGGATAAAGGAGCCAATTACCGTTACTATTAAGGGAGCTCTTGAAAAGGGATATATTGTTAATGAGTGGCTAGCGTATTTCATGGCTCTTGCGCAGAAATTCGTTAGAGAACTTGGAATACCCTTTAATAAACAGGTGTTTGAAGACAAGCTTCCCCATGAAAGGGCCCATTATTCCTCGCAAACATTCGACCAGTTAGTTAAGGTTTCAAGATGGGGTTGGATAGAGGTAGCTGGCCACTCATATAGGGGAGACTACGATCTCTCAAGACACATGGGATTTAGCGGTAAAGACCTTACAGTATATAAACAATTCAGCGAATCTCAAGAAGTATTAGTTGAGGAAATAAGCTTAAATCATGAAGTTTTAGAGAGAAGCTATCCTGAAGAATATAGGAAAATAGTCAATGCTTTCTCAAAAAGAGACAAAAACATCATGCTAGCCGAACTTAAAGCCAAAGGATATATTGAACTTGCAGGTAAGAGGTTGGGACCAGAGTTCTTCAAAATAGCTAAAGTTAAGAAGGTTGTTAAGGGCAAGAGGTTTATACCACACGTTGTTGAACCATCGTTTGGTGCGGAAAGACTCCTATATGCAACGTTAGAGTACGCATATACAGTGAAGAATGGTAGGGTTATTCTAAGACTTCCGAGAGATATTGCACCAATAAGCTTAGCAGTATTTCCACTTGTAAGTAAAGAACCATTGGTTTCAATAGCTAAAGAGATTTATGAGAACTTCAAGAAGGAAGGGTTAAGAGTAATTTACGATGAATCAGGCAATATAGGGAGGAGATATGCTAGAGCAGACGAAATAGGCGTCCCACTAGCGATAACTGTTGATTACCAAACAGTAAAGGACAACACTGTTACAATTAGGAACAGAGATACATGGGAACAAGTTAGAGCGCCAATAAAGGAGGCTTATGTGAAAATACCTGAATACTTAAGGTATCGTTTAGAGTTTAAGGACTTAGGAGTACCTCTTAAAAAGTAGGTTTTGTAAATTTTAAATAGACCCTACTTTAGTAAGAAACTCAGAAACTACCTTAAGTAGAGTAGGTGTTCCTAAATCATGGCTGAAAATGAGAAGCAAGAGGAAAAGAAATTAGATATTAAAGCTCTAGTAGCAGTTATTCCTCCAGCAAGCAGCTTAGGAAAGGAGAAAGTTAAACGTGAAAGAAGAATAAGAGTAAGAGCTTTACCAGATGTTAAAGAGGGTTTTGCAAAAATAAATTCCACTTTAGCTAAAGAACTAGGTGTTACAGCAGCCTTAGAAGTTGTTGTTGCCAGAAGGAGAAAACTTAAGCTAACAGCGATAATTGATGAGAATGTTCCAGTAAATGAGATTTGGTGTAATCTGGAACAGTTAAAGGAGGAAGGAATTGCAGACAATAGTATAGCAACAGTTAGAGCTGCCAAGCAATAATCCGGTGTCGCTATGTACTATAGGATACTTAAAATCTACAGTGATTTAGAAGATATCGTTGAAAAACACGCTAAGAAAATTAGTGAAGCTAAAATAAGTCTTAAAAACTATTTTAAAACAAGTAACGAACTATATCTTAGAAGGTTCTTAGCAATAATTGAAAGCTTAAGAGTGGATAGGCAAGTCATTTTGAACAGAGCTAAGGAAATCTCAGAAGTAAGCCTAGATAAAATAGATAGGAATGATTTAAAACATGTTTTAGAGGTTTTTGACTACATACATGCGCTCCTAGACTATCATAGACTTGTTGATTTAGAGGAGGAACGTAGAATATTCATTACTGCCATTAAGAAATCTGAAGGAACAATGCTTAGCGAGTATAGAGATGTTTTCGAAAGAGACGTTTTGAATGTTGAAGAAAGCATGGCCATGCTTGATGATTTCCTTAAAACTTTAAAGACCATTATTAGTGATGGATTAAAAATTGTTGATGATAAGGGGTTTATTGAAAACTACATTAAGAATCTATCATTTAAACTTGAGAATATTTAGCTTATTCTGACTTTCCTAATAACATGTAGTATTTTTCCTTTTACAAGTCTCTCACTTATAACATCGACTATTTCGACCTTAACCTTGAATCCATAGTATTTATCTGCATCTTCAAGGAGTATTACAGGTCCGTGGGGTATGGGGTAAGCTACATTATATTTCCGATTTTTATGATATCTACCTACTACTATAGCCTCTAATTTTCTTCCTTTAAGTTCCAGTTTTCGTTTGATGTTTACTTTATTTGCTTCTTCAACTATTGCTCTACTTAGTTTATCTTTTGTTATGGGTTTTCCCTGAGGAAACCTTTCAAATGATGTTTTAGGTAATGGTGTGAACCTGTAGGTTGTAATTTTCTCAACACCCAACATATCAAGTTCTCTTATTACCTTAATTGTTTCAGCTACGGTTTCCCTATTTTGACCGGGAAGACCATGGATGAAGTAGACGTATGGTTTAAGACCGTATTTTAACAATGTTTTAACTGCTTCAACAACTTCTTTGGGTGTTGCTGGTCTACCTATGAGTTTTGCATGTGTTTCTGAGCCTGTTTCGCAACCTATATGGACTGGAGTTCCTTTAAAGTATTCAGATAGCAATTTGGCTGCTTCTTCATTCACTAATGAAGCTCTAATGTTTTCTAATAGAATAGTTACTTCACCTGCGGAAACTTCCGGTATTTCGAATATTTTTTCAAACAATGTTTTTAGCGCGTTAATGTTTGGAGGGGGATTTTTCGGGTCTGTTAAGGGCTTAGGTTCTACGAGCCAGTCCCTACCGTAATCTAAAATGTCTGATGCACTCAAAGTTATTCTTGTTACGCCAGCATTTACTAATCCCTTTATTTCCTCAAGTATCCTTTCAATACTTCTTGATCTTGATGGTCCATATAGTGCTGGTACCGAGCAGTAACCGCATCCGGGAGGTATATTATATGGACATTTAAGCCTTAACTCTAAAGGTCCTTCAAAGCATAGATTGCAGCATTTAGCTTTAGAGGGTAGCATTATTAATGGCCTATAGAAGTTACTGCACCCTCTTAACACTTCAACGTAGACTCTAGAAGCCCAATATAGCGGATAGTCTTTAACTATCTTAGTTGAAGGCATATACTTGTCAAGTATTGTTCGAGGAAGAAATTCTCGAGCACCTGTATGGATTATTCCTTTACCCTTAACTTTTATTATAAGCCCTTTAATCTCTTCAATCTCGCTACAATGGGGGTTTTCGCCATCTCCTAAACTTGTCTTTAATAGTTCGTCAAGGGTTTTCTCTCCTTCACCATAAACTGCTATGTCAAAATCTAGGTTCTTAATATCTTCAATACCGAAAACCAGCGGGCCTCCAAGCACTACGGTTTTTCTCCTATCTTCATGTTTTCTCCAAAACTCTATGGTTTTCTTTACTGCACCTAGATCCGTGCTCATAGCGCTTATTAGTAGTATGTCATATTTTTTAGGTAATGATTTGTTTTTAATGAAGTTCTCAAAAGTTACTAATCTAACATAAATTCTATTCTTCTCTAAAACACCAGCTACGGTACGTGGACCAGCACCTATAACGTCAACTGTGCTAAGTCTTCTTCCAACTCCTCTACCTAAGCAGTCAACAATTAAGGCTCTGACCATGATATCCTTTCTTTAGCTTTATTGCCTCTGTTAGCAGATACCACGCAGCTAACTTTTAAATACTCGTATCTGCTAGAACACAAAGCGGAACAGCAAGGTAGTATTGCAACTTACGAGTACAATTAGAGTACGGGCATGAGGTTACCGTGAATGTCATACTATGATCCGTCAAAGATAGGTGTTCGTGAAAGCATAGCTGAAATGACAGTTATTGAGCTTCTCCAAGCCCTCACTAGAAACGCATTTGACTGCCACAAGGAAGTGTATAGCTTACTGGAAGCACTACATGAAGGTAAGTATGAAATAGTTAAAGTAAAGCACCAGCACGCATTAAAATATAAGGGCAGTACTGAAGAGACTAAGTCGAAAATTATTGAATATCTTGTTAGAACAATGCCGAGCCTTACATACAAGGACTTATTTAGAAGTATAGCTTATAACGTTGAAAGAACAGCGCAACTTATGGCGGGATTAGCTCATAGACTAGCAATAATAGCTAGCAACAGTATTGAAATACCTAAGGAGTTTACAGAAAGCCTCCTAAACTTCACTAAAAGATTTATTGAGGAATTCGATCAACTAAGAGAAGGAATTTTTATGCTAAATGTTAATCCAAAAATAACAGTAGAGAAAGCAAGAAATGCCATGAAAACCGAGGAGGAACTCGATGAACAATATAGGCTCTTCACGTTTAAACTCTATGAGAAATCATCAGGTAACGTAATGGCTGTGCTACTGCTTAAGGAAATAATAGATATTGTTGAGGATTCAGCCGACCTAACAAAGGATGCCGCTGAAGAGCTAATGTATTTAGCTATGCATAAATTAAGTTAAAGTAAAGCAGAAACAATTCGTTATGTGTTTTAGGATGAAGAAGATTAGAGCGCAACTTGTAGGTACCAAGGTTATTGTGTGGGACATTGAGGACTCTAGAATGCTTTTTTCAAAAGGTTTCTACGGTAAACCCTTAGGAATAAGAAAACCGAAAACGCCTAGGGATATAAATTCTCCACTTATACTTTCACTTATCGAAGCCCTTTATTTATTGGAGAAAGAAGTAATTGAGATTTACGATTCTGAAGGCAAAGTAGATTTCAATAAACTTCTAACAAAATGTAAAGAACACGTCTCGAGATGCATAATGCTATATAACGTTTATAGGGAATTTAGAGAGAAAGGCTTTGTTGTACGGTCAGGATTAAAGTTTGGAGCAGACTATGCTGTTTATGAAAAAGGCCCAGGAATAGATCATGCACCATATTTGGTACATGTTCTTTCATTGAATGAAAAGACAAGCCCAATAGAACTAGTGAGAGCAGGTAGGCTCTCACATTCTGTGAGAAAAAAATTTATTGTAGCAGCTACTAAGAGTGAGCTAGGAAGTGAAGTAACGAAAATAATGTTTAAATGGTATAGGCCATGAGAAATTCATTAAGAATTATCATTATGTGATAGCGGATTAGGCTTTACGAGGTGTCTTCTTTTGAAAAATAATAGGAACAATAGATTTCCTTCTTTCTCAAGAACACCCTTAAAAACAAGAACGGAGAAGGCAGCAAGGAAGCCTTCTAAAAAGCAATGCTCCCCCTTATGCCCATATTTTAAGTGTGCCAAGAATGCCTTAGTTATAGCTACCAGATTCTACAGGGGTAAGCCTAGGAAGGTAGCTATATGTAGGTGGACTGGTGACTTATGTATAGGCTATCGTTGCCAATATGCATACTGTGTTAAAAGAGCTATGCTACCTGATGGAACATGCGGTTTAGAAGCTAGGGAGGTTAGGTTTAGAGACCTACTTGAAGATATTGAGAAGGAAGAGTTCGGCCGTGACGTTAAGGATATTTTGACGAAAAGGTTTGGTAGAAAGGATATGCTTATGGAGTAAAAGCGCTCAGCGATGGGACTATTCCGTCATTTCCATGAGCGGATCGTGTCTCGAGCCCCGAGGTCATCATTGCATTCATTTAAGGTTAGAAGCATGGTTTTAGTGTTTTTATTCAGTCCTGCGCGGGTTCTTCACAGACTATCTCTGACCTTTCGAGCTTCATCATCTAATAATGTTTCATATTCTACCTCCGCCAATAAATATTTCTGAGGAAAACTCGAAGTGAGCAGTAGTGGTTAAGGTCTCAATAGAAAGGCTATCTACTGGAGTTGAAGGTTTCGACAAGCTTATTGGTGGCGGAATTCCTAGAGGTTTCTTTGTAGCTGTTGTTGGAGAACCTGGAACCGGGAAAACTATTTTCTGCATGTCATTCATAAATCAGGGGATAATTGAGGGCGATAAAAACGTCTATGTAACGACAGAGGAATCTAGGGAATCAATAATTAAGCAAGCAGCACTTTTCGGCTGGGACTTTGAAAAAGCAATTGACGATGGAAGACTCATAATAATAGATGCATTAATGGGATCTCCCGGTGATATATGGTCTCTTACAACATTGAATGTTGAAGACCTAGTAGCTAAGGTTATTGAGGCTAAGAAGGCTTTAGGTTATGGTAGGGCGAGGCTCGTTCTGGATGCTCTTTCCGCCTTCTGGCTTGATAAGCCAGCCATGGCTAGAAAGTACTCGTACTTTATCAAGCGTGTTCTTGGTAGATGGGATTTCACGATACTCGCTGTATCGCAATATGCTGTTACTACCTCGCTAGGTTTTGGCTTTGGAATAGAACATATAGGTGATGGAATAATTAGGTTTAGGAAAGCTGTGGTTAAAGGTGAGCTTAAAAGGTACGTTATTGTTGAGAAAATGAGGCAAACAGTCCATGATTTAAGAATGTATGAAGTAGAAATAGTTAATGGCTATGGTATGCGTGTTAAAAAACCTACAATTTACAGGAAGGAGGACACTGTTCTGCCTAGGAGCGTTACTGAAAAAATTATTGAGTCTGAAGAGAGAAAGTATTATGAATTACCCTAGTTTATTACCACTTAGGTTCCCATAGTTTCTTAGTTGCTTGTTTTGTTAGGCTTTCAAGTCTTTCAAGCATAATTTTTCTTTCAATACTTGCGACAAGTCTTCTCGTTCTAATAACTACGTCTGGGTTAACGCTTATGCTATCTATTCCATGTCTTACAAGGAATTCTGTGAATTCAGGGTAAACGCTTGGTGCTTGGCCACATATTGAAACTGTTCTCCCGTGTGCATGGGCTACTTCTATTAGGTGCGCTATTGCCCTCATTACTGCGGGGTCTCTTTCATCGAAGTAGCCTAGTTTTCCGAGGATTGCTGAGTCTCTGTCTGCTCCGAGTATTAGCTGTGTAAGGTCGTTGCTTCCAATACTGAATCCGTCAACTAATTCGCTGAATTTGTCCGCTAAGAATATTACTGAAGGTACTTCGGCCATAATCCATACTTTGAAGTCTTTCGATCTCTTAAGACCTTCTTCCTCCATTATCTTAAGTGCTTTCTCAACTTCCCATGTTGTTCTTACGAAGGGTAACATGACCCAAACGTTTGATAGTCCATATTCTTCACGTACCTTCCTTATTGCTCTTAGCTCAAGTCTGAATCCTGGTTCGTACTCTGGTGAAACATATCTTGAAACGCCGCGCCATCCTATCATTGGGTTTCTTTCTTCGGGTTCGAATTCTTCTCCTCCCTTTAATCCTCTATACTCATTTGTTTTGAAGTCGCTAAATCTTACGACTATAGGTCTTGGATAAATTGCTTGAGCAACTTTTGCTATTCCATCTGCTAACTTGTTTACGAACTCTTCTGGTTTACCTATTTTTATCAAGTATAGTGGGTGGTAAGCTATCCAGTCTGAGATTATGAACTCTATTCTCATGAGACCTATTCCGTCGAACGGTAGGTCAATGTATTTATCTATCATATCTGGTTCTCCAAGGTTCATGTAGATCTTTGTTGCCGTAACTGGGAATATCTCATGCATTACCTCCTTAGGTATGCCTACTGCTGCAACACCTGGTGCTACCGCCTTTTCCTCTTCTTTCTTAAGTAGTTCCTCAACTCTGCCCTCGTAGACTATTCCGTGTGTAGCATCAACCGTTACTTCTATTCCTGTTTTCAATACTTGAGTTGCATTCTTTGTACCTACAATACATGGTATTCCTAGTTCTCTTGAAACTATGGCTGCATGAGCTGTCATTCCACCTTCATCGGTAACTATTGCTGCAGCAAGTTTCATGTAAGGTACCCAATCAGGATCTGTCATTTTAGTTACCAGTATGTCGCCTTTCTTCATTAGCTTAGCTGCTTCTTCAACAGTTAACGCTACCTTAGCTACACCTATGGCTACACCGGGGCTTGCAGGTAATCCTCTTACAAGAATCTTTCTTTCAGCAGGTGCTTTAGCTGGGGCTGCTTCTTTTTCAGGTTTTACTTCCTTAGCCTTCTTAGTACTCCACACTGTTTCCGGTCTTGCCTGAACTATGAATACGTTCTGCGGATAGGGTAGGTCTTGATCTATAGCCCACTCTATGTCCATTGCCCTTCCATAGTGTTCCTCTATTTTCTTAGCTAATTCCGCTAACTTAACAGCTTCTTCATCTGAAAGTGCTGGTGCGTTTCTGAACATTCCATATTTCTTAATTATCTTAGCTATTTCAGGGTATTTTTCAGCGATCTTTTCTAACTCCTTTTCGTCTGCTGGAAGTTCTACTTCGACGTTTCTCCTGCCCACGGGGTCGAAAAGCAATGCGATGGCTTTTTCATTTACTCTTTTCTCGGTTATTTTCAGAGTTTTCTTATCAACAACTATTTCATCGGGTGTTACTCTTCCCTGAACAACCGTTTCACCTAGGCCCCATGAACCTTCAATAACTATTACGTTTTCATCTCCAGTTACTGGATGCAGAGTAAACATGACTCCTGCTGACCTAGAATTTACCATTTTCTGAACAGCTACTGATATGAGAACTTTTGAGTGATCAAAACCTTTGCTCTCACGATAATATATCGCTCTAGCTGTCCATAGACTAGCCCAGCACTCCTTAACCTTCTTAACAACTTCGTCTTCGCCTATTACGTTAAGATATGTTTCCTGCTGACCTGCAAAGCTCGCATCCGGTAAATCCTCAGCTGTTGCAGAACTTCTTACAGCAACTCTTACATTTTCCAATCCTAATCTACGGTTAAGTTCTCTATATGCTTCCCTTATTTTCTCCTCAATGTATTTGGGCATAGGAGACTCTATTATTAGCTTTTGTATTTTCTTGCTTGCTTCCTCGTACTCCTGAGGCTCCCCTTTAACTATTGTTTCTTTAAGTGTTTGAGCAATTTTTTCGGAAAGACCTGTTTCCTCAAGGAATTTCTTGTAGGCATATGCTGTTACAGCGAAGCCTGGTGGAACAGGTATTCCAGCACTTAGCATTTCTCCTAAGTTTGCGTTTTTACCTCCAACGATAGGTACATCTTCCTTCCTTAACTGTTCGAACCATAGAATTATTGCTTTAGACTTATCTTCAGATGTAGACATTGTTTAGCGCCTCATACTGTTTGAGTATTTCTTCTATTCCGTAGTTCTCCTAACATCCCCTATATATCTTGTTAGCTGGTTTCTCCCGAGAAAAGAATAGCGTTGTTTAGGTGGAGTAATATTGGTTATGGTGATGAAAATTCGAAATTATTCTACGTCAAATAATGTGATTCCTAATGGTTCTTTTGTTCCTAAATATGCTTTAGCTATTTTTCCCGCTATCTCCTTAAGCTTCATCATTATGAAGTGTTGTTTCTTGTTAAGCTCATTAGCTGTTGTTTCCCAGGACTTAGCTTGTAAAACACGTGAAACTAAAATGTACTCTTCAATTTTTGAGAGCTTAATTTTAAACTTAGGATAGCTTATAAAGTACGCTCTAGCTAGCTCATATATTACATCGCAAGCTGCCTCATAAGTCATGGGTCCGTAAGAGTATATTCTTAGTCTATCCCATCTTATGGGATCCATTTTTGGTGTATAGTTGGGATCTATTGTTACACCCGTTTCTAAGATTAGAAGAGCTACGTCTGTTTCTAATCCCCTATAGCTATCATGTAGGGCATCTATTACTTTAAGCTTGAATGATTTGTTAGCTATTTCAACTATTTTCTTGGTCAAGTCTGATAGGGGGTAAAGTACGAGAACAGTGAATTCTCCGCTAACAGGGTTTCTATCTGGGGACATATGTACTGGTAAGAATCCGTTCTTAAGCCAAAATCGAAGCAGCTGCTCTGTGACTCCAAAACCGGCACCAACCCAGTCGTATCCCCTTTCATACGCTTCCTTAATAATGTTTGTTAACGCAAAACTTCCTATACCTTTTCTCATAACATCGGGGTGTGTTGCTATTCTAACTATTCTCCAACCAACAGTTCTACTAAACTCTCTTATTCTAACATGTTTTAGAACTCTATCCGGGATTATGTTTCCAGGTATTCTGCCTCCTCTGAGTAAGTCGTCAACCATGCTCTCAGGTATGGGCCCCTCTTCAGCAAGCTGTATTGAACACACAATTTTTCCAGAAGGAATCATTACAGCCCTTATGGTGTGGTGCGGGGCATCAGCCATCATTCCTAAATCATCAGGTTCGTTTCTATAATGTGCTAAAACATATATTCCGAAGAACTGTCTTAGTAAATGTTCGCCTTTCCTCGAGAACCATTCTTCAAGGTCGGGTTTAACGTATATTAGATTACCTTCTTCAATATGCTTAAGATCTTCTGGGGTTAGTTTTTCAGGTTCAGCATCTAGTAGTAACGTATCGAATTGCCATTTCTCTATGGGATCGTTTTCCGAGTATCTTATGGGCTCTATCATTTCATACTCTATGAGGTCTGTTTTGGGATCGCTTTTAATGTACTTTAGGAATCTTATGGAGAATCCTCTTCCAGCACCTTCGTAACCATGTATTGTACTTGAAAACATTATTCTCTTATGTTCCTTCCAGATTTTCAGCAGCATCGGAACTTGTAGACCAGCTGCTTCATCAACTACGACAAGATCAGCTTTCATCTTCGGAATGTTTATGGGCTCCCAATACTCAACGCTAAACCTCTCGGCCTTAACTTCAATAATTTTCCTTCTTCTCTCAATTACCCTATATTTTAGCTTTAGCTTATCTAGCGATTTCATGAGAAGCATCATGAATGATTGAACATTCGCTGGTTTGGGAGCAGTTACTAAAACCCTAGCCCTATTCTTGACCTTCCTAAGTTCATTTATGAACCCAGCTACAGCAATGCCTAAAGCACATGATTTACCACGTCCTCTATTAGCTGTTAAAACAAGTACAAGCTTTCTTCCACGAGGTTTTTCAATAAACTTCTCCGTTAGCTTAAGAACATTTATTTGATCCTGCGTTAAAGCTAAATTGTAAAGTTCCCTAGGATAAACTGTTTTCTCAGGCATCTTCATTTCCTCTTTCTTAGAAGCTTTTTCCGGCAATTCTTCCTTTAACGTTTTAATTGTTTTTCTCTTGTCTACATTGTAAATGAATATCCCTCTATGTTCCAGAAGTTTCCTTTTAAACCATTTCTTGAAGATTTGTCTAACCTCATTTTCGGGATGCTGCGGCGTTGCAAGCTCTCTTTGGAATAATGTAAGAGTTTTCTCCCATTCATCCCACTCAGGTATTAAAATAACTACTAAGCCTCCTCCCCTAACTATACCTATTAGTCTACCTATATCGTTAGGTTTGAGATTAGATGTTAAATCTAAGATTAGCATGTCATAGGTTGTACCTAAGTATTCCTCTGAATCCTTATAGTCTACAAGTTCAAATTCCAGTTTCTTTGTTTTTGCTTTTAGAATTTCCGAAACTATTTCAGCCTTCATTCTCTCTTTCGGCATGTCTTTATGAAGAAAGTAAGCTATCCGCGGATACATTTTCACCATAGACTTCCAATACTTATAGAAGACGAGAACAGTTTTTGCTAGAAGGTAAGCTTGTTTTTCAAAATCAGAGCCCGAAAGAACAACCATTCTCCTATGGTTAAGCTTAAAGGCTACCTTTAGAGAGTCTTTAAGCTTCCTGAGAAGCTTAATGTATGATGATGGAACATGCTTGCTTAAAGCTAATGTTGCATCCTTTCTTGCCTTAGACATTTCGCATTATTCCTCGTCAAGAAAGTTATGTCTTAAACCTATGTGGCTACTGAAATGTTAAAGTAAAAATGTTTTAAGGTTATAGGGTTTTAGATAAATGTCTGTTGCCCTAAGGATGACCGTTTGAGTTCATAAGCTAATTTTCTATATCTTTCGACATCTTCTTTTCTTAAGCTTGGAGGTATTTTCTCTAACGCTTTGAGGAAGTGCTTCATTTCAACGGGTCTTGGTTCAAACTTCTCTCTTAAAGCAATCATTGCTGCTTCTCTACATACTGCTTCAATATCTGCTCCAGTATAGCCCTCAGTTAGTTCAGCTAGTTTTTGGAGATCGACGTCTTCTGCTAAAGGCATTTTCCTAGTATGTACTTTGAATATTTCAAGTCTTCCTTTAATGTCCGGTGGGGGAACATATATTATCCTGTCGAATCTTCCTGGTCTTAGTAGTGCTGGGTCTAGTATGTCCGGCCTATTGGTGGCGGCAATAACAACAACATTCTCCAACTTCTCAATACCATCCATCTCCGTGAGGAGTTGGTTAACTATTCTATCGGTTACGCCGGTAGTGTCTGATCTTATCCCTCTTCTTGGCGCTATTGCGTCTATTTCGTCGAAGAATATTATGCATGGTGCTGCCTGCCTAGCTCTTCTGAAGGTTACTCGTATTGCTCTTTCTGATTCACCAACCCACTTACTAAGAACTTCTGGGCCTTTTACTGAAATGAAGTTTGCTTCGCTCTCTGTGGCTACTGCTTTTGCAAGTAGCGTTTTACCGCAACCTGGTGGGCCGAATAGGAGAATGCCTTTAGGTGGTCTAATACCCATTTTCTTAAAGACTTCTGGATGTTTAAGAGGCCATTCAACAGCTTCTCTTAACTCCTGCTTTACATCTTCTAGGTCCCCTATATCGTCCCAATGAACTTCCGGAACTTCAACAAACACTTCTCTTAAAAGCGTTGGCTGAATAAACTTCATTGCTTCTAAGAAGTCTTTTCTAGTGACTTTGAGGTTCTTAAGTATCTCTGGTGGTATGGGTTTCGATAAATCAACTTTCTGTTCTCTAATGAATCTTCTTAGAGCAACCATAGCTGCTTCCTTACATAATGCTGCTAAATCTGCTCCAGTATATCCATGGGTTAATTCAGCGATTTCGTCTAGGTTAACGTCTTCCGCCAGTGGCATATTTCTAGTATGAACTTGAAGTATTTCCTTTCTACCACGCTTATCTGGAGGTCTAATTTCTATTTCTCTATCAAATCTTCCAGGTCTCCTAAGTGCAGGATCTACAGCATCGGGTCTATTTGTCGCTGCAATAACTATGACTTTTCCTCTCTCCTTTAAACCATCCATTAGCGCTAGTAGTTGTGCAACAACTCTCTTCTCAACCTCGCCTGTCACTTCCTCTCTTCTTGGAGCGATAGAGTCTATTTCGTCTATGAATATTATTGCTGGAGCGTTTTCCTCAGCTTCCTTAAATACTTCTCTTAGTCTTTGCTCGCTTTCACCATAGAATTTACTCATAATCTCAGGACCATTAATAGCGATAAAGTATGCTCCAATTTCGTTTGCCACAGCTTTAGCAAGCAATGTTTTTCCCGTACCTGGAGGACCGTAGAGAAGAACACCTTTGGGAGGCTCGATACCTAGGTGCTTAAAGAGCTCTGGATGTTTAAGTGGAAGCTCTATCATTTCCCTTATTTTCTCTTTAGCTTCCTCTAAGTCTCCAATGTCTTCCCACGTTACCTTAGGTACTCCTCTTACCGCTTCCTCCTTGACAGGCTCCTCTCTAATATGCAGCTCCGTTTCCTGAGTTATGAAGACATTCGGTGTTGGTTGTGTTGATGTAACTACGAATCTTATTGCTACATTAAATACAGGAATCGTAATAACCTCTCCTCTTGAAACAGGTCTACCAATTAATGCGTTTTTAACATAGTCTACAAATTCGGGTGAGAAACGTATGGGCTCCGTGGGCGCAATGACAACTCTTGTTGCGGGTTTTACATCTTTAGCCCTTCTAACAGTTACAAAATCTCCTATTGTTACACCTATTGATGAGCGAATCATATCGTCTATTCTAACTATGCTTTGTCCTTCATCTCGTGGATAAGCTGGCCACACTTGACAAATTGCTGAGCCTTTCGGCCCCTCAATTTCGATGAAATCCCCTGGTACAACCCCTAAAGCTCTCATGTCTGCTCTGCTTATTCTAGCTATTTTTCTTCCCCTATCTCGCGGTTTGGCTTCAGCAACCTGTAACTTTATTTCATCAGGCATTTCGTATACGCACCTCACTTAATTGTCCTTAACTAGATACTATTTATGCTCCTATTAAACTTTAAGCAGAACACACACATTATGCATGCTAATGTTTTGAAATTTTTAGATAAGCTTATTTATCTTCGAAAAGAGAACAAGTCTTGGTGACATAGGCGTGCCTATAGAGAGAATTAAAACAGGAATTCCCGGAATGGACGAAATACTTCACGGCGGAATACCTAAGAGAAACGTAGTACTTCTCTCGGGCGGGCCAGGTACTGGCAAAAGTATTTTCGGGCAACAATACATATACCATGGATTACTAAATGGTGAACCGGGAGTTTTCGTAGCGCTCGAAGAACACCCTGTTCAAGTAAGAATAAACATGTCACAGTTCGGATGGGATGTTAGGAAATATGAGGAAAGAGGGCTTTTCGCTATGGTTGACGCTTTTACTGGAGGCATAGGTGAAGCAGCTAAGAGGGAAAGATATGTTGTTAGAGATCCGACGGACGTTATGAACCTTGTTGACGTACTTAAAGAAGCCATTAGAGATGTTGGAGCTGTTAGGGGAGTAATAGACTCTGTCTCAACACTTTACCTAACAAAGCCTGCAGTTGCTAGAAACATTGTAATGCAGCTCAAAAGGGTTCTTTCAGGCTTAGGCGTAACATCAATACTTGTCTCACAAGTCTCAGTTACTGAAAGAGGATTCGGAGGGCCAGGAGTAGAACATGCAGCAGACGGAATAATAAGGCTTGATCTAGACGAAATAGGCGGTGAATTAAAGAGATCCCTTATAGTATGGAAGATGCGTGGAACATCGCATAGTATGAGAAGACACCCATTCGAAATAACCGATAAAGGAATAATTGTCTATCCAAATAAGGTTCTTAAAGTTACGAGAGCTGGTGTTTTCGAGGAGCACGTTTAAACCAAATTTTTCCTCCTAAAACATTCTATGTTTGGATTTCTTACCGAAGTTTAGCTTTTAAAATAGGAAGCATATTACATATTAGGTGTGAAAAATAAACTACTATAAAAGTGTAGAGGTCTTGGTGAAAAAGGGCTTGTTAGAGGTTCCTCATGGAATATATAGGCACGGATGTATTAATTGTGGAGGAGAAGTTTCAGACTTACGCCTTCAACATATGCTACCATGTGAGAAATGTTTGCCCTTGCACGTCACGGATACTTTAATGTTGATAAAAGAGCCTTCACATGAGAAAATAATAGAGTTAACGGAGAAGCTTGGAAAGCTACGTAACTTACGCTTACTTAAACACCTTATTTCTGAACTTAACGAAGTGAATAGATTATTTGAAAAGCTCATAGGGAATAGAATGTGGAATGCCCAGGAAACATGGGCTAAAAGGGTTCTTAAGGGACAGAGTTTCTCGATAGTAGCGCCGACAGGTGTTGGTAAAACAGCTTTCGCAATGGTAATGTCAATATTTTTTGCTTTAAGAAATCAGAAATCATACATAATATTGCCTACAACACCCTTGGTAATACAGGTTTATAATAGGCTTAAAGAGTTCGTGGAAAAACTAAATGCGAAAATAGATGTCGTAACATATCATGCAAAGCTTAGCTCCAAGAGTAAAAAGGAAGCTCTAGAGAAAATAGTCAATGGAGAATTCCACATACTAGTAACAACATCAAGATTTCTAACATCACACTATGAGAAGCTTTTAGGTAAAAAGTTTAAGTTCATAGTTGTAGACGACGTTGATGCAATACTGAAAAGCTCTAAGAACGTAGATAGAATACTAATGATAATGGGTTTCACACAGGAAGACATAGACTTAACATTTAAGCTTATTAGAGCTAAACGTAGAATTTCAACTTTAAAGCCTGGAAGCGAGGAATACATTAAACTTAGTAGGGAAATAAGAAAGCTTCAAACACTGGTTGAGAAGCTCTCTAGAAAAACAAAAACAATACTCATAGTTTCAAGCGCTACAGGTAGGCCTAGAGGCTTACGTGTTAAGCTCTTTAGAGAACTTCTAGGTTTCGAAGTAGGTACAAGATCCGAGTTTTTAAGAGCAATTGTTGATTCCTATGTTAAACCTAAAGATACTGTTGAAAACGAAGTTGTAAGGGTAGTGAAGCTCTTAGGTAAGGGAGGGCTTGTTTTCGTACCTGTAGATAAAGGCGTTGAATATGCGGAGTACTTGGTTAAGAAACTAAGTGAAAACGGGGTTGCAGCTAAAGTTTTTACTTCAAAGGAGATTAAGGCGCTTGAAGAATTTACTAAAGGACAAATTGATGTTTTGGTTGGTGTTGCAACATACTATGGAGTAATGGTGAGAGGTCTTGACCTACCGGAAATAGTGAGATACGCTGTTTTCGCCGGAATACCAAGGTTTAAGTTTAGTACTAAGCTTGAAGATCCGCATCCGCTCAACATTTTAAGAGCGCTCGTGATAGTTCGAGAGGTTATTGGGGAAAGACATGAGAGGGAAATAATAGATAGACTCATAGTTAAAATAAGAAAGTATCTCGCTGTCGCACCGCAAGCTGCAATAGCAGAGCTCGCTGAAAAACTACGCCAAGGTAAGAAACCTGAAACAGACGTTGAAAAAGTATTTTCTGAAGCACTACAGTACGCAAGAAAGCTTATGGAGGACCCTGAAATCAAGCAGAAAATAAAGGAACTTAAGGAAATAGCTGTTATAGAAGAAGAAGGCAAAATGTTCATCCTAGTTCCCGACGTTATGACATATATTCAAGCTAGTGGAAGAACTTCGAGAATGTTTGTTGGAGGTATAACTAAGGGTCTTTCAGTAGTCGTAGTTGACGATGAAAGATTATTTTACGGTTTAAGTAGGAGGCTAAAATGGGTTATCGAAGAAGCGGAATTTGTAGATTTCAACTCCCTAGAGTTACCGAAGATTCTTGAGGAAATAAATAGGGATAGAGAGCTTGTTAAAGCTGTACGTGAAGGAAAGGTTAAAGTGGAGAAAGCTAGGGAATGGTTCAGAACTGTTCTTTTAGTTGTCGAATCACCTAATAAGGCAAGAACAATAGCTAATTTCTTCGGAAAACCAACTATTAGACGCAAAGGAGACCTTAAAGTATACGAAATAACTACGGGTAAGTACTTACTAATGATAACGGCTACCGGAGGCCACGTTTTCGATTTAGCAGTAACACCAGGCTTCCATGGAGTATATGTTCCCAAAGAGCACTATGTGGACACGTATCTTCCAGTATACGACACCATTAAGAGATGCTTAGACTGCGGATATCAATTCACAGAGTATGCTGAAGATAAGGGTAAGGTTTGCCCTAAATGTGGAAGTAGGAACATAAGGGATTCTCTTGAAACAATAAACTTCATTAAGGAATTAGCTGAGGAAGTAGACCTTGTACTCATAGGAACGGATCCGGATACTGAAGGTGAAAAAATAGGTTGGGACATAGCAGTTCATTTAAGACCTTACGCTAAGAAACTTATGAGAATAGAGTTCCATGAGGTAACGAAGAGAGCGATAACCGAAGCCCTCGACAATCCCAGAGAGTTCAATAGATTTCTTGTTGAGGCTCAGGTTGTTAGGCGTGTTGAGGATCGTTGGATTGGTTTTGAGCTTTCTAGGAGGCTTTGGGGTGTTTTCGG
>JAGGUY010000012.1 GCA_021158265.1 Thermoprotei archaeon | reverse complement strand
GGCTAGAGAGGATAACTTAGTGATAGAGGTAACGAAGGCATCACCAGCACCGTTAAAGCAGTACATTGAGGATGGAGCTACACCAATATACGATGCTAACGGGAAACTAATAGGGGTTTTATTTAAAGATGCTTACTGCCCAACATGTACCTTCCAGAAAACTTTACCCCTAGCCATAGTTAGAATAGATGAACTCGAATACCTAATAAGCTTCAGAGATGCTAGCACATTGTTAAAGATAGTGCATTCAATGAAACAGCTTTTAATAAAACAACTTTTAAGTTATTGCTCATAGGGGATTGGTGTGAGAATGAGGATTCGTTCTAGCAACTCGAAGACGGTAGTAGTGCTGACGATACTAGCTATACTGGTTGTATTAGTGTTGCTCTACGAGTACTATAGCACTAGTGCTCTAGAGATGGCCACGCAGCCTCCATCAACTATAGAGCCTTCCGATGAGACGAGCACAGTATCTCTTGAAAATAACGGCGTGAGATTCTTCAAAGCCTTCTTCTCAAACATGACAAGCTTCTATGTCAGACACCAAAGCACAAGATATGTTAGTGTAGCGGATAGCTTCTGCCAAGCCTTCTTGCTTGGACAAGTGATTAACTCCACACACATACTGATTAACGGTACGCTCTACCGCTATGGTATCCTAGCATATAAGCCTATGGGCGAAGACTACGTGATCTCCGAAAGGCTCAACCTAGGTGAAGGGCTACGGTTAATCCACATACCAGCCCAAGAGAACATAACGGTTACAGGAGGCTTCGGCCCTACACTATGGTTTAGAGTAGGTATTGATGGTGTGGAGAAGGTTTACTGGAGCACCATGTACCCGGGTATAGTGTATGAGGATGAGAAGCTAATATGCTCGCATGATGCAGTGAATATTAGTAATATAACCGTGGACATTATCCAGCTATTCTTCGTGAAGCATAGCATAAGAGACGGATTAGAGGTAGCTAGCATCTGGCTTGCCATGGCACCTAGGGTCCATATAGCATTGGCTAGTAACGATGTAAAAATCTACACTATATACGATTATGGCGACCTCGTGATAGCTACCATAAACAAGTCTATACTTACGTATCTAGGTGACGGCTACTGGCTACTAGTACTACCTAATACAAAGTATAGTGAATTTGACAACAAAGCACTTAACCAGATAGCACCCTACCTCCACATAGGAGAACCAGAAATACTACTTCACGTAGCATGGTCGGGAAGATCGTATGTTGTTAAAGTTAACGAAACCAAGCATTTGAGCAGAGATCTAGAGGAGGTACATGAGCATATCAAGAAGCTCTTAGAGAATCTAAGCCGTAAAGGACTAGCTCCGGCGGAGATGAAGCTGCTTATCGGGGGCAACAATACCTACATAACTGTTGGGGGTGTTGGCGAGCTGGATATTGATTATTTTGCTAAGCTGGTCCACCAGTGCTTCAGAGACTTTAGTAAGAGGGTTATTGTTGTAGAGAAGTTTGGTTGGCTACCACCGGGAGGTCCTTACCAGCGTATGGAGATGCTAGACGCCCTAAGGAAGGTACCCTGCTTTTTCTCCTTCGGAGAGGGGGTATATGGCACATCAGTAATATTCAACGTGTCATGTGTAGAGGAAATGGCTAGGAAGAAGAACATGGCATTCGATGAAGCTGTAGAGTATATTGTGAGAGAGGTAAAGAAGCTAAACCCGCTTATAAGGAAGTATCTTCCATGGCAGGAAATACTCATAATAGTAGCTAAGACGCCAAAACTAATAATACCTGTAGGCACAACATCAATAAGCATAAGCAAGACATCATCCGAAACACAAATAGAAACCATACAGACTGTAGAGCGGCCTCAAAGCATCACAGCTATAACAACATAGTATAATAAAGAATATACAGTACCTCATCAGCTAATTACGCTACTAATAATTACAGCATTAGGCATCATCATAGCAGTCATTATTAAGCATATACATTTTTGATTAAAAATTTACCCTTACTACCTTAGTTATGTACTAATGCTGGTTTTATGAGTGTTCAAAGTTTTCGACAAATATGTTCTAAGGACTAGTTTTACTAGATAGGTTATTTAAGTTTATTTCTTGGTGGCATGATGTTAAAACATGCCATTGCTTTGATTTTGATAAGTTTGATGATTCTAAATGGTGTCGTATGGCATCACTATTTGCAGCTAAATCAATAGAGCCAAAGTATAGAGCTTGAATCCATTACTCCTATGGGTAGTAGGGCTTGGTATGAAAATGTAGTAGTAAAGATTAATTACACAGTTATCGGAGATCCTGAAACACTATCTACTGCCAGAAAATTCATTAAAGTACAGCTTCCTCTCCTAGCCAGTTTAAATAGAGGCGAAGAACAGATTATTGACTGGCTCAAGACCAACATAACCGTCTTGAAGGTTACTTTAGAGCTTACTAACAATGGTGATAAGCCAATATATTACGTAACTAATGCTTTTTGCGAAGTACTCTCCAATACAACAATACGCGATGGTATGTTCAAGCCAGTTACATGGAGTGTGAAGAACCCTATTGCCGTACCGAAAATAGTTGCTGAAGAAGGCTACGTATTTCCACTAGCAATATCATACACGCTAGATTTAAGGTATAGGAAGGTACCACCTAAGATAAGCACTACTAACGAATTCTACTACATAATTACGAAACCATTTAAGGGAATAATAAAGGCTATGGCAATCATATGTCCTGAACCGTTTAGTAATGAATGTAAAATAATAGAGAACCATACGCACGTATATGTGGTTAATGTAGAGTATTCACCACGTACTGGTATGAACATTGTTAATACATTTTTTAGCAATAAATCATTTGTGCTAAACTTAAGTGCATTCCTCTACAACATAACTGTTGTCATGTCCAACAACATGAGTATTTCTGTAGATAGGAACGGCTTATTAACGATATATTTAGAAAATAGAGGTGATAGGGTCTATGAGGATTTCTCATGGGTTTTATAAGGCTATAGACCCATAGACTCCCCAACAAGGTTTAAAGGCACTCTAAACCCAAGGTCTAAGGTTGCTATTTACAGAGCTTACCTACGAGGCGCTGATGTTCAACATACCGATATACTCATATCAAGAAGTGTTGAAGCTAAAAGAGCTTACGCTGAGAATCACGCCTATACTAAGGATGAAGTGCGATGAATCAAGACCAAAGGTGTGTAAAGCTGGTCTTCCTAAGTATTCGCTGTACCTAAGGGCGAGTGTTAGGCTAAACCCTGAGGAACTTGGGTTATTTCAGATAATTAAGAAACCCCGGTTTATTAATGTAGAGATCTTGAGGGGAATAAACCAAGCCTTAAAGCTCATTAACGATTCAAAGACTCGCAAATCCTTCATAGAGCAGTGGGGTGGCAAGAATGTTACGGTAATCGCGCTATATATCAATAATGAAGGCAACGAAAACTTAACCATTGTTGTTTGGGGCGGGTACATCATACATGTGGTAGACGCTCATAATGAAAGCACCATCTGTGGTTACGGGATAATAACTCAGATACTTAAGCCAAACATAATCGTTGTAAAGCCTAAGGAGAAAAAGCTGTTCAGTCTACACATAGTTGAGTACAGAGAAGATGAACTATACATTGATGGTTATG
>JAGGUY010000049.1 GCA_021158265.1 Thermoprotei archaeon | reverse complement strand
GAATAAGAAAAAGGAGTAGACCAGGAGACCCTAAAACATGGGAGGAATTTGTTGAGAGAGACCTCGTAGAGTTAAGCTTCGGGTTGGGGAACGTCATAGCACTAGCAGATTACATGATAGTAAATGAGGGCTCACTTAGTGAATTACGTAGGGAGGCTGAGAAAGTACTTGAGAAATGTTTAGAAATTGCTAAGGAGGTAAAATAATGGTTATAATTACCGTTGAAGCTGAAATAAGGCCTACTGAAAGTGAGAGGAAAGTAAAACAAGCTATTCTAAACGTTTTCACGCCAGACCATATGGAAATTGAGAAAAGAGGAAACATTAGAGTAATCGTCGCTAAAGCTTATTCCTTAAAGAGTCTTCAAAAACTCCATAGACTACTTAGAACACAGAGAATACTTGATGCAGCACGCTCAATAATGGAGAAAGGAGTCAGGGGAAACACGTTAACATTTCATTTAAACAAGCAAGTAGCATTGCAGGGAAAAATATCGTTTACTGAGGCATACGGAGAATCACCTATGGGACCTATCACAGTAACTATAGAGGGCATTGACCCTAGAGAAGTTATTGATTGGCTAGCGCCGAAAACATCACATGGGGAACCGTTATGGGAAAAAGAAATGCCCAAGGGTTAAAGTAGGAATGTTCTTAAGTTAAGTTCTTCCAACCTATTGCTATTAACACTATGACGAATAAGTTTAGTAGTAATCCTATCATGTTCCCGGATGCGGCAGAGGTTATTACTGCTAAACCTGTTAGGATTAGTCCAAGAATTCCTCCCTTCTTGAGATTCTTCCATAGCCAATATCCTGCTAGAAAATCAAGTACTCCAACGACAAGTATCACTAACCCTAATATGGCAACTGTTCCCCCAAGCAATGATCCCATACCTGGTACTGCTACTCCAGCTATGCCGCCAAGTATAAGTAACGCTATTGCCCCAATGATTGAGAATATACCGCTTATTATGAAGAGTATTGCAGCAATGGTTGTTGCTATGTGTCTTCCAGGTTTTGAAGTAATAGTTTCGTTTGCAGGATAGTATGGTGTCGGCACATCCCCTTCTCTTTCTCCCATAGTTTAATCCCTATCTTTGCCATACTATATTGTAGCCTAATATACGTATTCCATAATTTCAGAATAAGTGTTTCAAAACAGAATTATTGTTAGAAAATCATATGCAATAGTTGTTCTTTCAAAGATTCTTTTAGCCTCGTCTAGGAGGATTTCCGGATTTTTATAGCGGGCACTTATATGGGTCAATACTAGTAAGTCAACATTTGCTTCAGCGGCAATTCTAGCCGCATCGGAAGCCGTTGAATGACCTTGTTCATGTGCTTCTTTAGACTTACTACTATCAAATGTACCGTCATGAATAAGTACGGTAGCATTCTTTGAGGCTTCAATTGTGTTTTTTACAGGTTTCGTATCACCAGTATATACAACTTTGATTTTGTAATGTTCAGGTTTGACAACATCTCTCCATTTAACTACTCTTCCATCCTCTAATACGACGTCCTTGCCTTCTTGTAACATTTTCCATAATGGACCTTGTGGAACCCCTAACTCTACTAGCTTTTTCACATCTAATTTCCCAAGTCTCTTCTTTTCCTCAAAAACGTAACCGTACGCCTCTATACCCCCATGATCCACCTTAAATGCCTTAACAGCGTAGTCTTCTTCATCAACTATTGTCCCTTCATTAACGCTTCTGAAAACTATTCGATACTGAGGGTCATGACCTATTGTTTCTATTGATTCTTTAAGAAAGTTCCAAACAGACTTAGGACCATATATTTCTAAGTCCTTTGTTCTACCATACATTGACATAGTATGTATTAGTCCTAAAAGACCTATAACATGGTCTCCATGATTATGTGTTATGAAAACCCTCTTCACCTTTAAAATGCTTAAGCCAGCCTTAAGCATTTGCCTTTGAACACCTTCTCCAGCATCGAAAAGAAGTATTTCTCCTTTCCAAACATAAGCTATTGCTGGAAGAGATCTTTCAAGAGTTGGTACGGCTGCTGATGTGCCTAAAAACACTATTTTCAAATTCATAGGGCTATCTCCTCAACGCAACAACTATTATTCTAGTTAGGCTTTTATGAACCCTCATGGGATGTATTTCTACAATTTTAAATCCAGAATGAGGAAGAGTCTCATAAGGATCAAGAGTGTGAGGTATTGCGTAAACAACGTATCTGTTTTTCTTTAAAACATTATATGCTTCTTCGAGAAAACCTCTAACAACATCCCTAACCGACCTACCCAACGTTGTAGTCGATCTACCATAGGGTGGATCTGTTGCTATAGCGTCAGCCCTTATCCAAGGCATTTTCGTAGCATCTGCTTGAACAACTCCTTCATAGGGGGAGCCGTAGTGGTTAAGATTTATTTTGGCTCCCTTAATTAAATCCCAACGTAGTTCCGAGCAAATACATCTTAAGCCGAGAAGACAAGCTTCAATAGCAAATCCCCCAACACCACAGAAGGGATCTAAAAATAAATCACCTCTCCTAGGTCTTGAAAGATTAACGAATAATCTAGAAAGCTTAGGACTTAAAACTCCTGGGTGAAAGAAAGGTCTTAATCTAGGCCTTCTTTTGATAAACTGCGTTGTATCTAGCTCCGCAACTTTTAATCCAATAACAGCTATGTTTTCCGTCAAAATAACTCTAACAATGTAATTAGGTTTTTCTAAATCAACTTTAGCATTAGGGTTTTGCTTAAGTATTTCAGCTCCAACAGCTCTTTCAACAATAAAGCTTCTGAGCTTACCTGCAAAATACTCCTTAATTCTCTTAGCTCTAACAGCAAACGTTCTTCCACTTAAGAAATCCCAGCTTAAACCATTTCTCACATAGTCTAAAATATCTTCCAAGTTTTCAGCGAATGTGAAGCCAAGCAGAACTCCTGCTTCACGCACCATAGAAGCTCTAGAAACTATTTTTTCCAGAACTTTCTCTTCCTGATTGATTATAGACACTATTTCAACCTGGTCATACGATTTCACTTGTTTGTGAAGTACTTTCTCGGCTTCCATTATAGCGTAGAGTTCAGCTCTAGGAAGGCTTCTATGCTCACCTGATAGCAGAAAATATGCTTTCATGCAATTTCTCTCCACTTAAAGTATCTTCTTAAGTAACTTGGCTATAACCGGGGCTACTGTAACTTTAGAATATTCTGACGGAATAGTATCTGTTGCTACAAGATAGTTTACACCTGCTTTCCTAAGTTTTTCCCTAGCATCACCTATAAGTAATGGATGAGTGCAACCAACAATAACTCTCCTAGCTCCCTGCTTCAATACGGATGTTGCTGCTAAAGCTATAGTTCCTCCAGTACTTATAATGTCATCAACTATTATTGCATCTCTACCATTAACCGAAAGTTCCTTAGGTTTAACCCTAATTTCCCCTGTTACCCTATCTCTTTCCTTCTCAAGATAATCATACTCTGAATTTAAAACCTTAGCAGCTCGAGAGGCATGGATTATTGCTCCCTTATCCGGCGATAATACTAGGGGGTTTTCAAGATCGGGAAATTGCTTCTTAATGTGTTTAGCTATTTCCTCCATTGCGGTAACGTTATATGCTCTTTCTCCAAAATGTTTCAAGCTATATTCCTTATGTATGTCAACCGTTATGAAAGCGTAGGTACCGAGATTTCTCAGAGTCTTTAGTATTGTTCTTACACTAACAGCCTCACCTTCAAGAAACATTCTATCCTGCCTAGAATATGCTAAGTAAGGTACAACTGCAATAACTCTTTCAGCACCTAAATCTAGGGCTGCATCAATCATAAGTAGTAGTTCGAGAAAGTGCTTGTCTTGAGGAGCATAAAGAGATTGAACAATAACTACATCTTCGCCTTCCACAGGCACAGGATATCTTACATAGGACTCTCCATCAGGGAAGACTTTATGAACTATCTTTACCAGCCTATATCGGGTTATTTCAGCTAGTTTCTCATCCACACCGTTTGCTGCTGGTCCACCAACTATTAGAACCATTTAGATATCACCGAGATTAGTTATTTATGATTTCAAAATATAAATATTGAAGAACATAACACATTAGAGAAGAGAGGAGCGTAGAGTAATGTTCCATGTAAAATTCAAGACTACAAGAGAAGCTGTGCTATGGAAACCTTTAGAGGAAGGTAAAGTTGTATGTAACTTATGCTATAGAAGATGCGTTATCCCTAAAGGAATGCTTGGAGTATGCTATGTACGCAAAAACATTGATGGAAAGCTTTACACTTTAGTTTATGGCAAGCTAACTTCAATAAACATTGATCCTATAGAGAAGAAACCCCTATTCCACTTCAACCCAGGATCAGAAGTACTCTCCATAAGCACAGTTGGATGCAATTTTAGGTGCAAATTCTGCTGTAATTGGGTTATAAGCCAGGAGAAGGAAATCGTAGGTAAATCAACGTCTCCCGAAGAACTGGTAAGCTACGCACTAACATACGGTGCTGATGGAATAAGCTACACTTATAATGAACCAACAATATTCATGGAGTACGCTCACGACGTAGCTAAGCTAGCTAAAAAACATGGATTATTCAATACTTTCGTAACAAACGGATACATGACCCTTGAAGCAGTAGATTACATAGCACCATATCTTGACGCCGCAACAGTTGACTTTAAAGCATCAGGTGATCCAAGATTTCACAGGAAATTCATGGCTGTAGGAGATATAAGCCCAGTTTTTGACACGTTAAGAGAGATGAAGAAGAGGGGAATATTCATTGAAATCACAGATCTAATAGTGCCCAAGGTAGGTGATGATTTAAGCTATGTTAGGAAGCTTGCAAAATGGATTGTCGAATACTTAGGTCCCGAAACCCCCTTCCACCTAATAAGGTTCTTCCCATCATACCTAATGACGGACTATCCTCCAACACCTATCGAAACCCTAGAGAAAGCAGCCAAAGTAGCTATGGAGGAAGGATTACATTACGTATATGTAGGTAATGCTCCGGGACATCCGCTCGAACACACTTACTGTCCGAAATGTGGAAGACCAGTTATTAGGAGAATGGGTTTTGAAATACTTGAATGGAACCTAACTGAGGATAATAGGTGTAAGTTCTGCGGAGCTAAAATAAACATTAAAGGGAAATTTAAAGGTAAAGCTAG
>JAGGUY010000029.1 GCA_021158265.1 Thermoprotei archaeon | reverse complement strand
TATTTTCAGAAAATTCATTAAAAGTTATACCCTCAAAACCCATTATTATTGAAACTGATGAATCTAAAGTGGAACTTGAAACACAATATGAATACGATTTAAGCAGTAAATTGCTTAAGAGAGTTAGCCTAAGGTTTGTTAGTGATATTTTATTAAACATGTTCAAAATACCATACCTAGACTTTATTGGTGAAATGTCTTTAGAAAGCTATAGTA
Source organism: Thermoprotei archaeon (assembly GCA_021158265.1). GTDB lineage: Archaea > Thermoproteota > Thermoprotei_A > EX4484-217-1 > EX4484-217-1 > DRYM01. The sequence continues at coordinate 6,190 of JAGGUY010000029.1, read as the reverse complement.
TTGCAAAGCCCTTGAAACTGAGAATTGATCTAAATACGGCGGTGTTTAATGTGGAAGAAGCTTACCTTACATTGTCATCGGAAATTTATTTGAAATATTCATCAGAAATTAGCGGAGAACTAATTCTTAAGGGAGAAAATTACACTTCAAAATATACTGTTAGAAAGGGCATAGGCTATGCTCTACTCTCTATAAATAAACCCCTTACAACACCTTCAGGAAAATACGTTATAATCCTAAAGGATAGTAATGGGAAGGAAGTTTCAAAAGCTGAAATTTCCCTAGGGAAAGCTGAAATAGCTATTAAAGAAGTTAGAATCGTCGCTAATAAGAATCGTGGAAAATATATTAGCATGGAAGTTCTCAACTTTGGTACATTACCTACATATCTTAGCAAAGTCCATATAAAATTCGATAAAAAATATAGCGTAGTTATCGAAACACGTAGGATACCATTAAAGCCTGAGGGAATAACTTATCTTAGATTGCAGTTGCCAAAAGGCCTTGTTCCCGAAGAAGTAGGTAGCTTAAACATAACATTAATTAATGATTTAGGAGAGCAGTTGTTATCGAAAAACATTATACTGCAATCTTAACTGAAATGTAGGGTTATGTTATGAGAGGATATGATGATTTCGGAAAAGTACTAGATGCTGTTAAAGATTCGGAAATCATAGTAGGTATTCCTTCGAGAAATTCAGCACACACGATAGGTTATGTTCTTAAAAATGTTGATGTAGGGCTTAGGAAGTATCTTAGCGATAAAAATTCCTTCATTGTTGTTTGTGATGGCTTATCGAATGACGGTACCGTTGAAGTAGTTAATGTCTTTAAGAAATATCTTAAAACACCTTTAGCAATAATTCCGAACACTAAATCGCGTGGTAAAGGAGGTGCTGTGAAAACAATATTGGAGGTTGCAGGTGAAAGTTCCGCTTTAGAAGCGTTGGTTTTAGTTGATAGCGATCTTAGATCTATTGTTCCAGAATGGATACCTCTCCTATCATCAGTTACTGAAGGATACGGCTTAGCCGTACCCTACTATAGGAGGCATAAATATGATGGAACAATAACTAATTTCGTAGCTAGACCGCTAACAACCATGGCGTACGGTTTAGACATTAACCAGCCAATAGGCGGAGATTTCGGGTTAGATAGGGAGTTAGTAAGAATTTTGAGCAATTCTGAACTTTGGAGTAAAATACCTTGGACCATGCTTTTCGGGGTAGACATACTAATAACACACACCGCATTAGCGTACGGTCTTAGCGTATGTGAAGTTGACTTAGGAGTGAAAATTCATGAACCGAAAGATCCAGCTACAAGCTTGAAAGGAATGTTCATTGAAGTACTAGGAACAATATTTGAGTTACTCATAGAATACAGTGAATTGTGGAGTAAGCATGAAGTATGTGAAATAAGCTTTCCAAAAAGAATAGAGAAATTTAAGATACCACATATGAGTCCATGGGAAATAGTTGTTTCGAAAGAGAAAGCATATAATGAATTTATCAAAGGCCTAGCTGAAAACAAAAGTTTTCTTGAAACATACTTAAGTAAGGAAACACTAACTCTACTATACTCTGAAGAAACAAAGTCTAAAGGTGTAACATCAAAGCTATGGGCAACCATAGTATATGAGTTCTTTAAACATTACCTAAACCTAAAAGGTGAAAAAGAAGAAGCATTAAAGTCTCTCTTCAGTATTTGGCAAGGAAGACTTTACAACTACTACATAATCACATGGAATATGGATGATAAGGAAGCCTTTAAAGAAGCGGATAAGCAAATCAAGGACTTCATAGAGTTAAGAAGGTTATTTACTAAAGTATTTGCTTAGAATTGCTGGTTAAACTTAGAAATACATATATTTCTTAGAATTCATAGCTAATTCTAGGTGATATCTTGTTGACTAGTAAGGTTTCTAGGAAAGGCTTAACAAATATTCCTGCTAAAGTTAGAAAAGCATTGGGTATCGAAGAAGGTGATATTTTAGTTTGGAAAGTTGACGAGAAACGTAAAATTATTCTTGTAGAGGTTGTTAAAGAACCAACTAAGTACTTAAAAGGCAAATACAACGACCCTAAGATATCGTATAAGAGCGTTGAAGAACTAGCTGATGAAATCGTTTTGAGGGAGCTTTAATGCCTATAATAGAGCTCGACATGTTAATAGCTTACGTTAACAGGGCCGATGAACTCCATAGTGTTGCTGTAAAGATTTTTAATGCCGTAGTTAATCATAAACTTAAAAACATAGGAGTACCGGCATCAGCATATTTAGAGTATGAATTAATTCTTAAATCCAAAGGCTACGATGACGAATCAATATCGAAGGATATACAGGCCTTTCAAAACATTAAGAACCTGGAGGAAATTCCGCTATCCTCTAACGTAATTATTGAAGCTTCAAGGTTAAGACAAAAATATAAGTTAACATATTTTGACTCTTTACATGCCGCTTCAGCACTATTATTTGATGGAAAAATAATTTCCACAGATAATGCGTACAAGAGAATTTTAGAATTAGAAGTCATTGATCCCAGGGACATAACATAGTAGCCAAGGCTTCTCCTATCTTCACAGTCGTTTTTGTTCAGTTGTGATCATTTATGTTGAATAGTGTGGTCAGAGCATATTATAGCTTAGGTGTATGTGGAATGTCGGAAAGTGAAAAAGAAGATGTATCAAGAGATGTTGAAGAGTTGAGAGAAGTTCTTAATGCTGTTTCAGAGTTTCTAATGAATCTTAAGCAGCCAATTAAGGAGCTTTTAGAAATAACAATGTCTGCTCTTGACGGTAAAAAGTTGGGTGAGGAGGTTGCTTCATTCTATGAGAGCTTAGTGAGTAAAGGCGTTCCAAAAGAGCTTGCTGAGGATATGGCTAAAGAATTTCTGAGGAGAAAGCTTGAATCAGTACCCAACATAGGTGATTTTGTTAAATCGTTCAGACACGCTGCATGGAAACATGCAGGGTGGAATCTTGATGAAGCAATAAGGGTCCTCGAAAAACTTAAGGATAAAGTCCCGCCCGAAGACCGTAAGGACATAGAGGAAGCTATTAGTACTCTTAAAGGCCTTAAGAAGCCTAGGGAGGAAGGCGAGGAAGGGAGCTAATGAATGAGCGATTCCGTTGAAGAACGAGTTGCCGAGCTTGAGGAGAAGGTAGAGTACTTGTTTAGAAAGCTTAGGGCTATAGAGAAAACTATTGAAGCATTAGGGATAAACCCTGAGATAGTAACTATAGCTACAAGACTAATACTTGCTTTTTCAACTCCAGCAACAATAGCCTTAGAAGCCTCAAGAAGAATAGTTGAAACAATAAAGACTATGGGAGGAAGGGACGATATATCATTAGCTATCATTGAGGCATTGGGCGATTGCAACCCATTAACAATTTCCGAACTAACACGTAAGGTAAGAACTCTAAGAGGTAAAGCTTCAAGAAGAATAATTAGAGAACGAGTTAGAAAGCTTATTGAAGCAAATGTATTAGCGACAGTAGTTGAGGGTAGAAGGGTTAAGGTGGTTTTGGCGAAGTGCTTAGAAAAGCAAAAACATACTTCATAGCATTCCTAGTTTTAGCGAAATTGATTATAATAGCCTTACCTTACCTTTTCATTTTCGTAAGATTAGAGCTAAGAAGATATTTTATGAAGAGAATGTTTAGAAGAACCCTTAAGAAAACAGGTATTTCGCAGAAAGCGATAGTGGAAATGGAGAGAATGTACTTAGAGAAAGTATCGGTTATAAGTGATTTTCGAAAACTCTTATCAATAAAGCATTAGAAGAGAATGTTGGAGAGGAAATTATGGTTGTAATGAAGGATTTTAGTTTAACTTATGGTGGCGTAAAACTCTATTTCGGACCGAAATCAATTAAGCATCTTCTAGAGCACGTTAAAGGATACGAATACGCTATCATCGTAACTGGTAGGTCTTCGGCTAAAGTAAGTGGAGCTCTAAACGACGTAGTTAAGATCCTAAATGAGGCAAATGTAGAATATGAGGTATTCGATAAGGTAACTCCTAATCCATGGGCTAGTCAAGCCGATGAGCTAGCTAAGGTCATTTGGGAAAGCGGCGCCGACTTGGTTATAGCTATAGGTGGAGGTAGCGTAATAGATACAGCCAAAGTCTCTTCAGTTATGGCTGCAAGTGGAGGTAAAGCAGTAGACTATCTCTATAAGAGAAGGAAACCTAAATACATGGTTCCATTAATAGCGGTAAACATTACCCATGGCACAGGAACCGAGGTTGATCGATATGCTGTATTAACAGTTGATGGAACCTACGAGAAAAGAGGCATACCTATACGATACCCTAATGTAAGTTTCGATAATCCAAAATATCTCCTCACACTACCTAAAAACCAAACACTCTACACCTCATTGGATACATTCTACCATGTTTATGAAGCAGTAACAGCAAAAACACTTGGATCACCTTTCGTAGACATGGTTAGCTTAGAAACCGTAGGACTTATTAAAACATGGCTCCCTAAAGCATTAAGCAATCTTTCAAACATTAGGGCTAGGTACTGGCTACACTATGCTTCAATGCTTGCCGGAATAGCTATTGATGCCAGTTCAACACACATCGTTCACGCAATAGAGCATGCCTTAAGCGGTATAAATCCGAAATTACCTCATGGATGCGGTTTAGGAATAATAGGTGCTAGATCAGCATACTACATACATAAGGCTAAACCTAAAGAATCAGCACTACTTCTAAAGAAACTTAATCTCAGAATTAAACCCTACACTGAATACGCTAAGGAAGCAGAGGAAACAATTCGTGAATTTCAGAAGGATCTAGGTTTCGAAGAGAAACTTGGCGACTATGGTTTTTCCGAAAAAGATGCAGAGGAAATTGTAAGACTTCTTTTTAATGAGCTAAAATACTTATGGGATGAATCACCGCTTAATTTAACAGCCTACATAGTTAAAGACATCATTAAGGAAGGTCTTTAGCAGAACGCTTTTATTCTTTTAACACCCTATTTTTCCTAAAGCATCAATATTACCTAGTTTCCTAAACTACACAGTGTGTACTGCATAGAATAGTAATAAAGGTGATTAACACGATTCCTACAAGATTTCATGATAAAACCCTTAAAGACTTCGTTTACACCCTGATTAAGTGTATCGATAGACAAGTGAAGGGTTGCTTAAAATATAGCTTAAATTGTCGTGATGTACCAGCAGCTACTTCGCCTTTACTTAGATCCCTTGGTCTTTCAGATTATAGAGTTAAGAAATTCTGGAAGATAGCTAAGCTACTTACTGGGTTTTCTATAAACATTTACAGGTATGAAAAGGCTTACTTCTATATAGTATTAGAGGTTAGGAAAGAACCTATATTTGTGTATCAAAATGTTTACACAGACTTTATTGACTGTCAAGAAGTCCATTGTATTGAAGCTCCGAAGGGAAATAAACTTTACATTTATATTGAAGGCTCCGTGGAAGGTAGTTTTATAAAAATAAATGTGATATTCTTGCTAAAAGAGCTTCTAAGACATAAGCCAAAATGCTACGATTCAATAATGAATCTTATCCTCGGTTCTTTAAGAGGAAATATACATGCAATATTGGATAATATTACATGTATATTCAAAGTCATTAGCGCCTATAGACACATAGTATCCATAGTATTACCCGAAACACCCGTAAATATGAAAGATCTCCTACAGGTTTCGCCAATAATTAGAGCCTTAATTTCTAAAACGAAACTATTACCTTCTTCATAATATTCTATGTATATTTTTTAACCGCTGAAACTAATTTCAACTTTACAAATACTAAACATTGATGAGAAATGAGGGTGCTTTTAGCTCTTCCTCCAGATATTCACAACCTGGAAATATACAAAGTAGCGGGAATGAATGCTCCACCGCTAGGATTAGCCTATATTGCTTCGCTACTTGAAAAAGCAGGTCATAAGGTTAGAATTATAGACTCACCTACCCTCAAAATGTCGGCTAAGGAGTTTTTACATGAGGTTAAGTCGTGGAAACCCGATATGATAGGTTTATCTCTAATGACTCCAACTGCACCTAAAGGGTACAGGATAATAAAGGAGATAAAGAGGGAACTAGGCGAAATACCGATAATTGTAGGTGGCTCTCACCCAACATTCATGTATAAAGAAGCTTTAAATGAAGGCGCAGACATTGTAGTTAGGTTTGAAG
>JAGGUY010000037.1 GCA_021158265.1 Thermoprotei archaeon | reverse complement strand
TTCTCTCGATACAATCAGTAATACGGAGGCGGGGTTCGATGAGAGTAGTTACTTTTAAAATAGAGGAGGAACTATTGGAGCTTATAGACCAATATGCTGAGCTTAGAGGAGAAACTCGTAGCGAAGTTATAAGAAAAGCCCTTATGGAATTGCTACGTGAGGAACGAGAGAAAATCAGAAGAGCTAAGTCAAAAAAAGTTAGAATAGTTGTCTAAACACTAGATTTTTTCTACATAGTTACTCCCGGTGTAGTACCGAAGACTTCGATAAAGACGTTATGAATTATCTCTTCCAAAGCCTTTCTTTTCTCAAAATCTTTCAAAATGTTTATGGGCCCATAGACTGTGTAGGTAATTTTAGGTTGAAGACCTGCATCCTCAAGAATTTTAGATAGTGGTATACCATCAACAATTTTTATTGTTCCCTCTAGTTTTCTCGCTAAATGAATGAAATGTAGAGGATATGGTAGAGCAGGTAATGTCCTCCTCATGTTGTGGTCTATCCAGAAGTCGTCTACGAATTCTTTAAATCCCCTATCTATTAAGTGTTCTCTAAGAACCCTCATTATTTCCTTAGCAGCAATAGCTGGGTCTCCAAACTTATAGAAGAATGGAGCATTATGTGCAGGTAAAGATATCTCATAGGGTTTACCTACAGGTTTCCATCTTTTTCTACGATTAATTATGTCTTCAGCATACTGCTTAGCTTTCTTTACATCTTCAGAATTATTGTTTAAAGACCTTATCATATATAGTATGGAGTAATCATCAAGCTCTAAGTAGCGTTCAGGCTTACCTTCCTTAATACTTAGTACACGACCTTCTAAATCGAGAGCCTCCTTAGCATGGCTTAACATTAACTGTATTGTATGTTCAAATGATCTACAAATAGGATGTAAGTAAACTGTTTCAAACATGTACTGCCTACTTTGCAGAAAACTTCTTAGCGTGTTAATGTTTTTCTCATCAAGAACTATTAGGTCCTTATATGGATAACTGTAGAATATCAGCCTATAGTAGTCTATTGTGCCATACTCCTTAGTTCCAGCATAATAACTATCTCTAATGAGGAAGTCCATAATGTCTGCGGGGTAAATCCAGTTCTTGACAACCTTCTGAAGTAATTTAATAATGTTAGGATATGTTGGATTGTAATGTTCTAGAAGCTTTAATACTAAATCATAAAGATTATCGAACCCGTATTCTTTACCTATTTTATCTATTAAACTTCCTAGATCAGTGTATTTTATTAGTGCAACACCTACTTTTTCATGATCGTTTAACCCCTCCTTTTTGAGAACATCACTTTTCAAAAGAACAGAGTCTTCAAAAGAGTGACTGTAAGGCCCATGCCCTACATCGTGGAGTAATCCTGCAATTCTAGAGGCTTCAATTAATTCCTGAAGGGAAAAACCTTCAAGAACATTTTCTCCCTCAAGCGCTACAGCAGTTGAAAGTAAGTGTTCACTAAATAATCCAGCTAAGTGCATTACGCCCAAGCTATGCTGAAACCTTTTATGGTCAGCTCCAGGATATATGTAGTGAGCAATTTGGAGTTGATGTATTCTTCTAAGTCTTTGAACATATGGTGTATCTATAATTCTGCCTTCAACTTCCTTTATGAAAGGTATGTAATTATAAATTGGATCCCTTATAAAGCCCCACTTAAGCTTAAGTATGCTTGTAATAACCATAGTTTAATATACCTCGATATTTCTTCAAGAAAAGCTCTATACTGCTTTTAAACTTAAACCTTGTGTTGTAAAACACTGTAACCCTATATTATTTCTATATCGCCTTTAACGAAGAAGTTATTTTCAGTAAGCATTAGGAGTAAATCTTCGAAAACCTCGTTTTCACCATTAGTGTCTATTGTTACGCTCCACTTAAATGACATTTTATTTCCTAAATTGCTTATGCCGGAAACTTCAACAGTAATCTTATTCCACAGGCTTTCCGGTATTTCCTTCTTTAATTTCTCCCAAATTTTCTCCACATATTCGAAAGCCTCACTTATACTGAAGCCTAGAACTGTCAATTTAGAATCAGAAATTATTATTCCCAACGTTTTCTTAACTTCGATAGCATCCCTACCTTTCACTTTCCTAAACACCCACTAGTTAAGTCTGGAAATTTAAAAGCATAGATGAGGTGGATTTAAATTCTGTGCTAGCCTTCGCCTAGCTGGAAAACATCTCCTCCCCATACATCCCTTATAACCGGGCTTTCGAAAACATGTTTTCCATCAGGCGTAAGTATTTTAAAGTATCCATCCTGTGGTTTCACAAGCTTAGTTGCATCTAGGATCGCCTTGTTCTTCTTATTAGCTACTGCTTCAAGTATTTTACCTCCGCTCCAAAATTCTACACGATACCCTTCAGTAACTCCTTCAACAACTATTTTAGTATCTGATGGAATAGCATAGTTTTCTTGAGGAATAATTTCAGCTACACCATCAGGCCTTATCCATCCCAGAATTATCTCCCCGAAAGCGAATTTATTGTAAAATCTAACAAAGATCTTATGGTAGCCTGCACCTAGCCCTAATAGGTCGCTATGGTAGACCGTAGGTGCTTGATCTTTCCAAGCATCAATTATTAATTCGTCATTAAGCCATAGTTTAGCGCCATCGTCTGTGAGTAGGTAGAATCTGTAGAGGCCTCCCTGAGTTACTCTAAGAAAGCCTTCCCATTCTACACCAAAGAAGTCTGCCGGAATTTCTGGAGCAGGCTTATCCCACCATACAAAATTTATTTGTGGATCTATTCTCTCCAATCTAAGGTTTTCGTTTGTGAATTGTTCTTCAACAGGTTTTTCAGCAGCTAAAACATAGTATTTTGCCTTAAGTCCATTGATTAAGCCTCTTTTTATTCTTACTAGAACATATTTCGATTCGGACATAGCAGTACCTCCCTCTTCGTAGAAGTCTATTTTCCAAAGTTTCGTTTAAAAAATCTAGGGTTCTTTGCATTACTGAATAGGTTTAACCATAAGGTATGCATCTTCTCCGTCTAAGTAGTATGAGGGAATTATTCTCTTCTTAACAAAGCCGAGTTTCTCATAAAGCCTTATTGCTGGTGTGTTTGAAACCCTAACTTCAAGATATACTTCCTTAACACCATAGTTTTTTAACCCCTCTAAGGCAGCTTTCATAAGAGCTGTTCCTATGCCTTTACGCCTATACTTCTCGAGAACAGCCAGAGAGACAATATGCCCTTTCTTCACAAGTCCAAGCTTCGTAATACCCCATCCCAGCTCAACACGTGACATAACGTAACCTACAACTTCTCCGTCAACCTCTGCAACATAAAATGCGTTAGACCACTTGTTAAGGTGTTCTACAAAGAAATACCTAGTGTAATTTTCAGGAAGAGAAACCCTATTTATGTAGATAACCTTATCTATATCGTTAATCGTAGCTTTTCTAATAGTAAATTTTCCTTTAGATTTCACCATGACCCATACTTCCTCATGAAATAGAGAACATTTAGCCTCAAAAATCATTAATATCCTCAGAAAATAATAAAACATTATGGTGAGTACATGTAAAGATCGTTTATACAGTAGGACACTCTAATAGAAGTATAGATGAATTCATTAGATTACTTAAACATTACAATATAGGCACAGTAATTGATGTTAGAAGATTTCCTACAAGTAAAAAATACCCTCACTTCGAAAGAAACAACCTATCCAAAACCCTCCTAATGGAAGGTATCTCATATATTTGGCTTGGTAAGGAATTAGGAGGGTTTAGAAGTGGTGGATACAAGCACTACATGAACACAGAGGAATATGTAAAGGGCATAGAGAAGTTAAAAAGAATTATTAACAGCAGTAAGCACAATGTTGCAATAATGTGTTCTGAAAAGCTCTGGTTCAAATGCCATAGAAGATTCATATCAGATACTCTTGTAAAACAAGGTTACACAGTTATACACATAATAGGTTTCGACAAAACATATAAGCATAGAGCGAGAAACTATTAACCTACTTGAAGCATAGTTCTCGTTGGGAACAATTTTATTAAAAAGTTTAGATACTAAAGAAACACGGCATTTACCGAAAAGCAAGTGCTAAAAAATAAAGGTGCTAACACTTGTCCGAAGCTGTTGAAGCAAAAGAGACCATAGACATAACTGCTCTTGCTGAGAAGCTTCTCGAAGACCCTGTTCTGCTTAGAATACTAGAGATTATGGTTAATAGGAGAGAAATAAAACCCATAATACATCTTGAGAAAGGCATTGAATATCCCGAGCTAAAAAACTTTCCCGAGTGGTCAGAGAAAATAGAGAAACTTATAGACCTAAAATTTATTGAAAGAGAAATAGTTGATAGAGTTATTGAATGCCCCAAATGTGGTAGCATACATGTCGGAACAAGGTATAAATGTCCATCATGCAACTCAATAAACATGGTTAGAACAAGCATAATACAGCACATAACGTGTGGTTATGTGGATACCGAAATAAGGTTTAAAAGAGTATTTGAGAAAGGCAAGGAAATGCTTGTTTGCCCTAATTGTGGAATCAGACTAAGAGAACTCGATGTAGACTATAGAATTTTAGGTGAAATATTTGAATGTTTAGATTGTGGACGTAGAGCAGATAGGCCTAAAATCGAATTCATATGTAGAAACTGCAATACTACATTCGATATTCTAACAGCCAACTATAAGCCAGTATATATGTTCAAAATAACAGATAAAGGCACAGAACTTATTACATCGGGAGATCTTGTAAGAAAACTCATGTTTGTAGCTTTAAGAAAAGCAGGATTTGAAACTGAAACGAATGTTGAATTAAAAGGTATTTCTGGAGTAAATCATAGATTTGACATAGTAATTAAGAGTAACGGAACCCCAATAATCAGCATAGACTATAGACCTTCATCCGGCGATGAAACACAAGTTACTGATTTATTAGCACACATAGCTAAGTACATGGACTTCCCAGGGATACAATATGTTTATGTTTCCAACAAAATTTCAGAGAATGTTATAAGGGTAGCTTCAAGCCAAGGAATAAACTTGGTTCATGGCGGAAGCATAGAAGAGATAATAAATAACGTTCTGAATGTCGTAAGAAATATTGCCTCTAAAATACGATCTAAAAAATCATAGTTTTAAGCATTAATTGAACCATATAGTCTACAAACGTGTAGAACACCATAACTATAGTCAATAATATAGCCATATGTATTAACCCTTCAACAGCATAGCCGGACCTTATCTTCCCGATAGCTATGCTTGAAGGAATAGTTATGAATATTGTTGCATAATAAAGTATTCCCTTAAGTTGGTCAGGTCTAAGAAAGAGAGTTATGAAGGTGCCCATAGCCCCTTTACGAGCAGCTTCTTCATAGAGAGCAGCATTAAAGAATAAGAGAAAGGCTGAAGAAACAAGGAAAATTAATATTGCAGCATAGATTATTGAAACATAAACCTTCATGTTACGTTTTCTCTCCTCTTCGAAAGCTTGAAGTCTTGATGCATGCATTGAAGCTTCCATTAATACTTGTGCTGCTCTACCTCCACTTTCATGAGCTTCAGCTATGGTTTCAATAAACCTCCTAGTAACTATCGTTTGGTCTTTGAATGTTTCGCTTAAAGCTCGTGAAACATCATCTCCTAAAGTTATTCTTATGAGAGCTTTCTCTAAGAGCTCGTTAAGTGGTCCCAGGTCTTTCTCTAACTCTATCTCTAACGCCTTGGGTACAGTATGTCCTGCTCTAACAAGTCCTGCTAAATCGTACAGTAGTATGGGCATTAGCATTTCAACACGTTTCTTCCTCCTAAAGAGCATGTACTTGTATACAGCATATGGTGTTATGAGGGTAAGTATGAAAAGCACCATTAAATTTATGAAGCCCACATTGTAGGGTAGGATTATAGGTACCGGTCCTGGCATTATTAGTGTCTTTATGTTTTTTAAAACTTTGAAGACAAATAGCGCTAAGAAGAGTAAAATAAGCGAGGTAATTGATGATCCAAGCAAAATTATTAGCTCTTTTGTTGTTTGCCTAGTTTTTATTTTCCTTCTCATCTTTCTTTTCATTACGCCTTTAACCTCCGCTATGCTGAAATCTTCGATATTAACGAGTCAATCATTATCACTATTATTATAGCTAAAGTAGGGGTTATTATGAAGTGTATTAGGAACAGCAATTGCATGGGATTTATAGGTAACCCTCGGCCTCCAAGAGTAGCCATTATTGAAAGCATTATTGTTAAAACTAACGGCATAACAACTACGAGGCTAACGAAAAGCTCCATGAATACAGAAAGAGAGTTAAGTACCTCACGCATTTTAGCTTCTCTTGCCCTTAAAACATTAGTTAGCTCTTGCTCTAAAAATTCACTTAACCCTTTACCTGTTTCAACAATTCCAGCTAAGCTTTCAAGAAGAGAAGAGCATATTATTGATGGGGTGTTCTTTGCTTCCTCTAAAAGCATTCTTGCAGTATCCATACCCAGAATAGATATCTTCCTTAGCATACGTGTTGCATCCTCCTTCATTCCAAATAGCTCGCCTTTCTCAGCTAATTTAGCAAGAATACTTTCAAGATTCCTTCCAGCATAAGATAGAACAGTCATGTACGAAATTATGTATGGAAGCCTTGCCTCAAGAGCTTCAAGCCTACTTTTCGCTTTAAACACTGGAAAATATATCATTAATGAAAGGGTAATTATGGTTAATATGAATGAAAGTATTAAGGAAGCTATAATTGAAAATGTTAAGTTGTATTTTAAGAAAATAAAATGAACAATTACAAATAAAGGCATTGACACTATGAATACCGAGATTGTTATAAATGAAATTAGCGCTACATATCTTCTAAGTGGCATTTGAATGCCTGAATACACAAGATACGGCTCAAGCCATGAAAGATATTTAAAAAATCCTTTGAAAATGAAAGTGTTTCTGAGAATGCTATATGCGAAATGGGAGATCCCCACGTCTAAAGCACCCTCCTTCTAACGACAGATTCTGCTTCTCTATAAACTTCCTCAGGATCTCTGTAGTAACTTCTTATTACTTCAGCTACTTCTGAAAATGTTGTCTTATTAGTTATTTTCATCCATTCTAACACTACCTTTCTACGTTCAAAATCATTGTAAACGTCACTTAATGGTATTCCTCTGTTTGTAGCTATATGTTCGAAAGCAAAGCTTCTTCCAGAGAACTTCCACGAGTCAGTTAATGGGTCCCATGTATATACTTCGTTAAGTATTATTTCTTTCGTTGTTGTTTCTATACCTACGGTTTCAACTACCCTGAGAACTCTCCTTCTAAGTTCTCCTTCGCCTCTCACTCTAACTCTGCCCATGTGGATGAAGGTTTTAATGAGTGGTATGAGTATTCTAGGAATATTCATGGGCTCATTCTCTAGTCTTGAAATAACTGCTTGGACGCTTTCACCATGTATTGTAGTTAATCCTCCATGACCTACAGCCATAGCTTGGAAGAAAGTGTATGCCTCTCTCCCTCTAATTTCTCCAACGATTATGTATTCGGGTCTTTGCCTTAACGCGCTCTTCAGAAGTTCGAAAAGTGTGATATCCTGAACTCCAGGTTCAAAGCTTGGCCTTACTGTCATGGGAACCCAGTTTTCATGGGCCAGTCTTATTTCAGGGGTTTCCTCTATTGTGACGATTTTTGCTTCAGGTCTAATCATCATAGCTATGGCGTTAAGTAGCGTTGTTTTTCCGGAGGCCATTTGGCCTAAGACCATTAAGCTCATAACATTATCTAGAAGTAGCCATAAGTAGGCAGCTATGTCCGTATTTAAGGTGTTAAATTTAAGTAGGTTAACAATGGTATATGGTTCTGCACTATACTTTCTAATTGTAAATGTGCTTCCTCTTCTAGAGACCTCCTTTAATGTTAAATGAGCTCTAAACCCTTCAGGAGGTAACGGTCCTTCAACTATGGGTCGAGCATATGTTATGCTTTGTCCTGCACGAAAAGCTAATCTTCTAATAAAGCTTTCTAATTCGTCAGGATCTTTGAAAACCACGTTTGTAGGCATCCATTCGAAATCTCTATGATACACATACACTGGAATATTGTAGCCATCACAAACTATGTCTTCAACATAGGGGTCTCTATAAATGGGGTCTATTTCACCATAACCTATCAAGTCCCTTATTATGTAATATTTTATCTTATTAAGTGACTGTTTTGTAAGACGTATTCGATAACTCTTAACTAAGGAATCTATTGTTTGGCTAAGAGATTTCTTAGCTTCTTCATAGTTTTTAAGAACACCTATAGGTATTCTTACTTCTTCAAGTATGAGCTCCTTAAGATCCTTTAATATATCCTTTTCTTCAATTGTTAGGAAAGGTTCAAGAACATGGTATCTTAATATGCCTTTTTTATCTGTGAAGATCATGATATAAGCATATGGAGGATTGACTGCATAAATATTCTTTACTATGACTCTTTCCTTAGTAATAGTCTTTTGTTCCGAAACCAATGCGTGAGTTGAAATGGATGGTTTCTTCTCTACAGTCACCGTGTTATTGTTATTATTTTTCCTAAATACCCTATCTATTATCCCCATTGCTTCCTCCTACTATACACTATTTTTGACATATTCACATAAACTATCTATGTTAGATAATATGTTTAAAATTTTATTGGCCTTAATATTCTAGGAGGGTATTTTCTGAAGTCTTTCTATTCTCACACCTAAAGCCCCTATACTGTACGTTAATATCACCGCATTTTTAGGCATTGTTTTATGTTTTATAAGCTCCATAATATATCTAGGCTCATCAGACACTATTTTGAAATGAAGTCTTAACACTATATTTGCTATTTTTTCCGCAGCTGCTACTTCCTCTTTGTCGAGGAGCTCAGGTGTTATAGCTAGAAGTAAAGCTAAATTATTGTTTCTTAGAGAGTTCTTTAAGAACGCAAGTTCTTTATGACCAAACCTTATTTTAGCTGATGTAGCATCAACTAAAATTACAGTCTTTTCACTCTCGTCTAAAACCTGTTTAATGACAGATTCGAATGAATCTACTCTAACATATTTCCAAAGTTTCCTGTATCTCAACGTCCTTATGTCTAAACCTACGTTAACAGATGCTTCATAATATTCTTCATAATCATCAAACATCACAATATATGTTATTTTTAAGCCGTAGTCTCTTGCAATAGTAAAGCCTATCCTATGTAGCAAGAGATAAGGGTAAGTTTCAACGCCTCCCTCTATGAGAATAAGGTATCCTGATTTAATAGTTCCTATTCTCTCATCTAAAGCAGGTATACCTAGTCTGAAAGCTATTTCAGCCTGCATCTCGCCATTCACACTATTTCTTTAACTAAGAAATCAAAGTATTTAAACATTATAATATTGACTTCGAAAAAATAAAAGTTATTTCAATATTAGGCTATTAGTTTTCATCTTAAGCCTTTTTCAGTAAACTTGCTTTTACAAGCTCATTTATGATAAGTTTCACAGGTTCTTCAAGTTCGCTTCGTACAAGACCCGTTGATTTAGCTATTTTATCTATGATCTCATTCACAGTTAATTCTCCATCACAGAGAAGCCATACGTAGAATGCTGCTGGGTTTAAGGAGTAGGCGTGTTCCTCATCTAATGATACAATATATCCTTCTTCGCTCTTCCCCACGGCAGTGCCATTTCTTACGAACTTTTCCTCCCCTATATTCTCACTTTGCATTTTAGTAACCTCTGCGTTTATTCCTATAAGGACCTTTTCTCCTAGGAGAAAATGTTCTTCTATAGCCTCCTTCAACTTTAGGTACATTTTCGGGTACTTCTTCTTTAGAAACTACTTCATTATCCTCTATTTTCACTATTTCCCCTTGCTTACCTACGTTAAGTTGAGCTTGTCCCTTAAAGACTGTTACAAAGGCATTCTTTATTTCCAAAGCATCTCCTTCTTCAACAGTTCCCGCCTTTTTACCCCATAGCGTCATTTTCGTTCTTCCCGTATCGTCACCTACAATTGCTTCAGAAATTATTCTTGAACCCTTTCTTGTCTGAATAATTTTTGGCTTATATGCCTCTAGAACCCGTACTTTAAGATCTATATTGTCCATTCCGGGTTTTAGATCTTTTATTTTAACTTCTTTTTTAGACAAATTTTTCCTCTCTATTTTAACCGTGTTTAGCCAGCAAGAATTTCTTGCTGGCTTTCTTGCTCTACCCTTCTCATCATAGTATTTAAGGGTTACTCCACTACATTACAGCTATGTAGGCCCCAGCTAACTCTACGGGTAATGCTATGATTAGGAGCTGCCAGATTATTTTCTTAAGAATTACTTTTTTAGCTCCGGCTGCATGGGCGAAAAGTAGTTTGTTAAGTATTGCTGATCCCGTAGCAAGAAGAGCGGATGCAAGAGCAGTGTTTATTGTTATTTTACCTACAGATACGAGAGAAAACACAGTGAATATTAGTGCTTCAGCGCTAACAAGTCCTCCGAAAATAGATGAGAAAAGTACCCCAAGTTCGCCGAAGCTTAATGTAATATATGTTGTTGCTATAAGCATAGCTACGAAAACAAGGAGAGCTTTAAGGGCAATAGAGTAGCTTATAGGTTTTTCGAGCGTCAGCACCTTAAATTTACCGGGTTCTATAGCTACTGAAACTATTGAGAGTTTAATCAGAAAGTACCCAGCTAATGCTGAAGCCATATATGAGGCGACAAAAACCATAAATGCATGAATGCTTGCGCTTCCAGCACCTATTGTCATTAAAACCATTATTAGTGTCAGCACAATATTTCTAAACACCATTGCTGTCGTTGCCGTTATAATGTTTCCTACAGCAATATTTTCATGAAGGTTCATGGAATTTACGAGTCGCACAATACTTACAACAGCTGCTTCACTATTAACGAGACCGCCAAAGAAAGAGAAGTACTGAATAGCTTGCGGACCTTTAATTTTCACTAGGAAATACCCCATATACGAGAATATTAGAATTACAACGAAAAACACGTAAAGCGTTTTAAAGTTTATCACATGAAATATTGGGTCGTAAACGTCTTTTACGAAAAATGGTCCAAAAAGGAAGACTATTATTCCTATTTCAAGTGCTGATAGAAATTCTTCATAGGTTATGAACTTTATTAGGGCTTCTATCCTAAGCTTTATAGCTAACATGAAGGTTATGAATACTGAAGCTGCAATAGCCTCGATAAATCTACCTAAACCTATTAGCAAGCCCAGTGTAAAACTAAGCATTAAAGCTATAGGGGTTGTAACACCACTATCCTTGATTACGAATAGTCTGTATATTTCGTAGAGGAGTATTAACGTTACGGCGAAAAACGCTAGTAAAATAGAGACTATCTTGAATTCTTCATATCCCAATACACTAACCATCGGTGGAATCGTTATAACAAAACTTCCAAGCATGCTTATGAAACCGAAACTCCGAACTCCTGGAGGAATGCCGGCTTCACCTTCCTCCTTAAGCAGGGAACTTCTAGCTTTCTCCCTCTCTAAGCCTATTAATGCTCCAACGAAGAAGCTAAGGATAATCTTAATTAATAGTTGTAACTGGTCTGAATTCGCTAATGCCTCATATATTTCAATACATGCTTGCATTTTAAAATCACTATCACGTTTCTAGTTAAGCATTATTATTCTTAACAGATAAGTTATATTTATGAATTTTCTACAACTAAAATAACCTTGGGTGCTCGTATTTTGTCCGAGAAATTTAAAATAGAAATAATTCAAATACCTATTCCTGAAGGGACAAACGTTATCATAGGTCAAAGCCATTTCATAAAGACGACAGAGGACATTTACGAGACAATAGTTAATAGTTGTCCCTCAATAAAGTTTGGGCTTGGATTTTGTGAAGCAAGCGGCGATAGGCTTGTCAGACATGAAGGAAATGATGAGGAATTAAGGAAACTTGCGGCTGAAACATGCTTGAAAATAGGGGCTGGCCATGTTTTCGTAATTTACCTTAGAGGGGGTTGGCCAATAAACGTCTTAAACGCTATAAAGAATGTTCCGGAGGTTACAAGGATTTTTGCGGCTACAGCTAATCCTATTCAAGCAGTAGTTATCGAAACTGATCAAGGTAGAGGGCTTTTAGGAGTAGTTGATGGGTTTAAACCTGTTGGTATAGAGGATGAAGAGAAAATTAAGGAGAGAAGAGAGTTTCTGAGGAAGATTGGTTATAAGCTTAAGTAGAAATTCTGCTCTTTAGCTATTTTTACTGCTAAGTTTCCTTAATTAAATCAAAATAAATTTTAAATTTTTGTTTTTAGCTTTTCCTAACAGCTATCATGTCCATCGTATGCTCCGCGATATCTGCAGTTTCACTTAGCATACTCTTTAAACATTCAACAATCATTCTTAGTGTTGGTGTATCTCTATCGCAAACATCTAAGCTTAACATTACATTTTCTAAGTCTTCTTCAAGTTTAATTGTTTTTGCTGCCCTTTCTATGGCACTTAACGCCATGCTATCGTTCATACTATAAAAGGCATTCATTGCTTCATTGAAAATCTCTATTATTGCTCTTGATAATTGCTCTATTTTAGATTTTAATGGCTCATAGGGTTTCTTAGCTAGCTTGATTGTTTTATCAGCGATGTATGCTGCATGGTCAGCTATTTTCTCAATATTCCTAGCTATCATTGATAGATTTATAGCGTCAGCTGATTGCTCCAATCCTACATCAAGCATTACTCTTCTATCTTGTAGTGAAAGGTTTAGCTGCCTTATGAATAGGAAGTAGAACCTATCTATTTCGTCATCTCTTATTATGACGTCTCTTGCTAAGTCCTTATCTAAGTTCATGAATGCCGTTATTGTGTCCTTAAGCATGCTCCACACTAGCTTATGCATTCTCTGCAGAATATGGATTACTTTAAGTTCTTCAACATTAACTATGACTTGTATAACGAGGCCCTCTGGTAGATCCTCTACCACTTCAGCGCCAACAAGATATCTCCTAATGAAATCTCTTAGAACCTTCTTGTCCTCTATTGGTGCGACACCGTCTTTAACAACAAGCTTTATTATGTCTCCTCCCGAAACATACGCTGCTACAAGCATTCTAATTGCTCTACCTATTGACCAGTCTTTGCTCTTAATGGTTAAAACAACATCCTTCTTTCTCGAGGCTTCTTTAAGAGGCATCAATAGTAATGTATTATCGTTTTGCGCGTAGACAACAACTGAGTCTCCAGGTTTAAGACCAGCATTTATTACCCAGTGTTTTGGAAGCGAAACAATATATGTTGAACCACCAGTTACCTGAATTTTCCGTATTTCACCAAATTCTCTTTTCTTGCGTGCCGACAAAGTATTTCCACCTATTACTTCGAAATTCAATACCCTTATGTAGTTTATTCGTAGCACCTATATATTTCTGTAGTTTACAAAGAACAAGCTTTAATATTCTACATAACCCCACACTTCTAGGTGCTCCATATTATGCCTACTAAACCACCAGTACTTAACCTTAGAAGAAAAATATTGGAAATGAAACCTGAAGCAGCATTCGACTACCTGGTGCTAGCAAAAATAGTTGAAAAAGAAGGCAAAGATGTTATTTCCTTTGGCATAGGACAACCGGATTTCGACACACCAGAGAACATCAAAGAGGCAGCTAAGAAAGCTCTTGACGAGGGATTTACAGGCTATACCGCAGCTATAGGAATAGATGAGCTCAGAGAAGCGATAGCCGATTACACAAATGAGAGATATGGAACAGACGTGAAACATGAAGAAGTAGGTGTAACTGTAGGTGCGAAAGGAGCAATAGCATTCTCTATTTTAGCATATATTAAAGGAGGGGATGAAGTAATAATACCGGATCCCGCATACCCTGTTTACGAGGAACTCGTCAAATTTGCTGGTGGTAAACCAGTACATGTCCCCCTAGACCCTGAAAAGGGATATTCTCTATCGGCAGAAGAACTTGAAAAATACGTTACACCAAATACTAAAATGATCATTATAAATAACCCTCATAATCCAACCGGGGGGCTTATCGAAGAGAAAGAACTTGAGGGAATACTTGAGTTAGCTAAGAGGAAAAGAATTATAGTTTTAGCTGATGAAATCTATGATCACTTCATATATGAAGGTAAGTTTAAGAGCGCATTGCAGGATACTGAATGGAGAGACTTTGTACTTTATGTCAATGGTGCAAGTAAAACGTTCAGTATGACCGGTTGGAGAATAGGGTGGCTTATAGCTCATAGGAAGGTTATAGAGAAGCTTAAGGATTTCGCAGTAAATACAACCTCTAATCCTACAAGTATAGCGCAGAAAGCTACCGTTGAAGCTTTAAGAGGACCCAAAGACGAAGTTAATAAGATGATTAATGAGTTTAGAGAAAGAAGAGACATTCTGGTTAGAGAATTGAGAAAGGTTCCAGGCGTAAAAGTTATTGTACCTAAGGGGACATTTTACATGTTTCCAAGTTTTGAAAGAATAGTTAATGAAGCTGGAATAAGTACTGAAGAATTCGTGTTAAAATTGCTCTACACGAAGGGAGTAGTGATACTGCCAGGATCAGCTTTTTCATCAAATAGTAGATGGTTTAAATACGTTAGATTCGCATTTACAATAAAGAAGGAAAGAATAATTGAGGGTATTAGAAAATTAAGAGAATTCGTTGACGAACTTCTAGAGGAGAAGGGAATAGTACCTATTTGAAAAGCCATTTTTCCTCCGGCATATTTAATTCTTTAGCAGATGCTTTCTCGTTTCTTTCGTATCTATACCCTTTAATTATAACAACAGGAATTCTCTCCTTGCCTTGACCTGTAAGAAGTTCTGCAGCACATGCTATTTCGTCAGCTACAGCAATGACCGTTACTTTAAATTTATACCCAAAGGTATCGTCTTTTCCTCTATAGTCTCTGAAAGGGTTAATGCCTGAAAGCCCTATTGCCATGTTTATCATACCATTTCTTAGCGGTCTACCATAGGTATCTGTTATTATGACTGCAACGTTCTTTCCCGTAAGCTCCTTTATCCTATTTCTTATTTTCTTAGCTGACATGTCAGGATCCTTAGGGAGTAAAGCCACTATTTCCTCTGTACCAGCGATGTTTGTAGCATCTATTCCAGCATTAGCACAGACTATTCCATGATGTGTTTCAACAATTAAGTGGCCCTCTCTTGTAGCCTTAATAATACGTTTCGACTCTCTGAGTACTAGTTCAACAAATCTTGGGTCTTTTCCCACAATTGCTGCGATTTCACGTGCTTTCTCCGAGGGAACAATATCCTTAAGGCTGACTATTCTACCTTCAGCTTTTGAAACAATTTTATGTGTAACCACGATTATATCGCCATCACTTATCTTGACTCCCTCTCTAGCGCATGCCTCAACAATTAACTTACCTATATCATCACCTTCCCTTATTTCCGGTAATGTCTCCAGCCCTATAAGCACTATTTCTTTAGCCATAACCTCCTATCACCTAAGCCACCTTAATGGTTTAATGTAGTCTTTACCTTTTGCTTCAGCAGAACCTATGACTAGTCTCAAATATTTCCTTCCTTTAATTCTATCATGAACCTCTTCAACTTTGCCATACGCAATAAATTCCTCATCTACATCCAATATTCCTGAGTATAGACCCTCAAAAGTCACAACTTCCTCTATTTCAGAATATTCTCTCTTACCCTTAAGAACACTTACATCATCAACAATGTACTTCCCAGGTAGGAAAATCGATAACCTATTATCTATTACCTTCCCCTTTATTTTTATGAGATCTTTGGGTACGTATATCTTATCACCGTATTTTTCGTTTACCTCCTCAGGTAGAAGTATTGGATGAATTGAGAAAACCCTGGATTCTTTGAAAACTAGTCTCATTTTCTTTTCAACATACATTAAGTAAGCTTCCTTTGGAGTTAGTGGATGATGTTTAGAGACCTCTAGGGCCCATTCTCTAATAACGTTATCTTCCGGTAATTTTATCTTATCTTTTCCATCAGCTTCTCTTAATACTTTGATGAGAGTCCATGAGTTCGCAATACCATAAACTGTTAAATCAATATCCGAATACTTAGGATGATGAATACTTGTGAGGATAGATCCTGAAATTCCGAAGGACTGAATTTTAACATTTGTTGTCTCGGAAAGATATTTTACAAGCTCTATAAGGTCTTGTTCTAGCTCGTCCTTCCCTCCACTCTCAATAATTTCCTTGAGTCTTTCTTCAGGAATATAGTGTTTCCTTATTTCGCTAATTGGAACACCTATGAATGTTATGTTAAATACGTTATCGTAATATATGTAATGAGGCTTAACCTTCTTTAATATTTTAAATGATTCCGTCACAGCAACGCTACTATAGTACTTAAGTACTCTATTGTAACCTACTCTACCTTTAAACCATATAGTGTCTAGACTTCGTGTAGGTACATATTTCAAATACGCTAGTACTCTATCAGGTGGATGCACATACCCTACAACACAGTAAAGATAACCGTTCTTATCTTCGACGAAGTCCCTATCTAAGAAGACTTTCCGATATGATAAAGTCATTATATGAACCTCCAACAATTATTCTATAATGACTAAATTCACCATGATGAAACACGCACTCCAACTTACCTCTAACTATAGCTATTTCCCCTGAGAAAACTTGCTGGCAAAATCTTCCTCTAAACGAAACCACTTCACGTATTTTATTAAAATCCATATTCTTACCTTTAAGCTTACTTGAATCTATAACTTTAATCACCTCGATTTTATAGCTAACTGGTGTAAATATAGACTCTGAATCATCTACGACCTTAGCCTTAATAGTAACTTCTCCCATGTTTTTATACTTAAATTCACCATACCTATGGGTTTCCTGAGGTTTCTCAACGAATCTTATGAAGAACTCTCTATCCGCAAAGAATCCTTGGAAAATCTTTCTTCTTTCATGTTTGACGAAGGTTTCGAAATCCATAACTTTATATGCTTTCCTAAACTCAAATAATCTCCTATATTCTTCAATAGTGTGTTTTCTTAGAACACCTTTAGAAAAAAGCTTGGTGAGAGCGTCAGCCACCTTTTTAGATTCGTCGGTACCATAAACTATTAAGTCAATATCACTATTCTCCCTATGTAGATTTACAAGCAACGAACCACTTATACCTAGATTTCTGGTATCCACATTTGATTCGTTAGCTATAGTTAGGGCAAAGTCTAGGGCTTTTCTCTTTAAACCTTTAAGGGAATCTCTATGTTTCAATAGATTCCTTAAGTATTTTGATGGAATATAGTGTTTAACGATGTTTTTCAAGGGGACTTCACTTACATACGTGTCAAAAACATCGTCATAGACAAGGTATTCCTTAAGCCTACTCTTTAAGAAGTCATACCTAATGTTTAGATCATATATTTTCTCATAGCACTCCCCGTTTCTACATCTATTTCCAGAGGGTGAAGGAACATATCTAGGATAAGCTACAACTCTTTCTGGTGGATGCTCATACCCTTTAACATCGAATATTATGCCGTATATGTCTTCGATAAAATCTCCTTCAATAAAGAACTCGTTTTCTAAATTAATTCTTAAACACCTCTCTTATGAACGAATATGTGTATGTTCCTTTACCTGATTGTTTAAGTCTCTCTAAATCGCTAGGTGCATCAATATCAAGTGATATACTTTCTGATGAATAAACTAGGCATTTAAGCTTTCTTTTTTCACACTCACTTAAGTGTTTTTTAAAGCTACTTCTACCATATCTTAAAGGTATGTTTTTAGGTGGGTTCTGAAGAATTACATTCGTTCCTCCATCATCAGAAGGAGCTAGAACAACACTATTCCAAACATATCCTTTCCTAACTATTTCATAAAGATCCCATGGACCTATTAATGGTGCATCAGCAACTAGAATAACAACTATGTTTGCTTGAAGAGTTTTCTGTGCAAAGTCTATTCCCTTCATTACAGCATTTATTTGGCCTTTACCCTCATCCCTTATTAGGAAAATGTTCTTACCATATTCTTTCACAATACTCGCTTTTTCTCCGGGGGTAACAATAACTATGTAATTTATGAGCTTACATGAGGTAATAGAAACAATAATGTCCTTAAGCATTTCGAGAGTAAGTTTCTCTCTTAAATCCTGCGTAAGAACCTTTGAAAGTCTTAATTTAGCTGTTGAAGGATTCTTAACAGGAATTATCGCAGCAATTCTCATTTTCATTCTTCTCCTAATGTCCTTGCAAACTCCATGATTTCTCTGGCAAGCGCTACCTTATCATTTAAGGACTCCATAATTGTTTTTGCCACATGAACTCTTATTTTAAATTTCTTCTCAATAACTAACCTTAACGCTTCATCAGCGACATCTATTACTAATCCATCAATTATTCCCTTATAAAACTCCGCTATCCCTAAGGGTGAAGGGTCGAGCCCATAAGCTTTCATGAATTTATCTGCGGGACCAGAAACAGGCTTATTTGAGATAATTGGTGATACAGCAACTATAGGTGCTTTTGCTTCCTTTAGAGCCTCCTTAACACCCTTAACTTTAAGTATGGGTCCTATGCTGTTAATAGGATTGCTCGGACCTATGATTATTAATTCAGAGCTCAGAATAGCTTTTAGAGCTTCTTCTTCAGCCTTAGCTCTCTCAAGTCCTCTAAAGAAAACTCTCTTAACCTCGGGTTCGAACCTATGTTTAACCAGGTATTCTTGAATATTCAGCACTTTCCCATCAAGTAACTCTACAAATGCTTCTACATGTTCATTACACATAGGGTAAATACGGGCCTTAATCCCTAGTCTTCTACTAATGTACTTAGTAACTTCGGTTAACGTTAAACCTTTATTCATAAGGTATGTTCTTAAAACGTGCATCGCAAGATCTCTATCGCCAATGTTAAACCATGTTTTCTCTAAACCATAAATTTTCGCTTGCTCGAGAAAGTTGAAAGTGTCGTTTTTTATCCCCCAATATTTCTCAGTATCTAAAAAGCCTGCGAAAAGATAAACTATGGTATCTAGATCCGGTGATATATAGAGACCGTTCCAGTATATGTCGTCGGATGTGTTGACTATTACCGTTATTTCCTCATCACTTACTATGTGGCGAAATCCTTCGATAAGCTTTGGCGTACCCGTACCTCCACTTAGAAAAACAATCATATCCGTAATCCTCATGGACTGCTAGGTTTTATTCAGAATATTAAGGTTTAGTTTCTAGTACTCTATAACCCATGTTGTTCTATCTTTAAAATCATAGAGCTTAACGCCTACTTTAGCTAGTGCATCCCTGATCTTGTCTGAAACATCGTATTGCTTCTTCATTCTAAACTCATGCCTTACAGAGACTACTGCCTCAACAATTCTTCTTAATTTCTCTTCAACTTCTTTTGCCCCATAGAAGTATTTGTCTAAAACCCCGAGAACTTCGTTTAACTCCTTAAGTGCGGAATATATTGTAAGTGCTAAAGCGTATGAGGGCTCACTATCTAGTTTCTTCATACTGAAACTTATTAGCTCATGAAGGTACGGCATAGCCTTCGCCATGTTAAAATCGTCACTTAAACTTTCAAAGAACATCCTTTTAAGTTTAACAATTTTATTCACATGAGCCCTAATGGTGGAGCTTAACTTATGCGGCGGTTTCTCATCTAACAGTATTTTCTTAGAACCATCAACAACTTTTACTAACCTATTAAACAACGTTTTTGTATGTTCTAAACCCTCCCATGTGAAGTCCATGGGACTTCTATAGTATGAGCTTAGAAGGTATAGTCTAAGAACTTCAGGTTTATACTTTTCCAGCACCTCATATACGGGAATAATGTTTCCTAAGCTTTTACTCATTTTTTCGCCTTTAATCGTCAAATACCCTACGTGAAGCCAGTACTTAACCCAAGGTGTAATTCCGAATCTTGCTTCACTCTGGGCAATTTCGTTTTCATGATGCGGAAATATTAGGTCTTGACCTCCACCATGGATATCGAATTGAGGTCCTAAGTACTTACTGCTCATAACGGAGCATTCAATATGCCATCCGGGTCTTCCAGGACCCCAAGGACTATTCCACCAAGGTTCACCTGGTTTAGCTTTCTTCCATAATGCGAAATCGTAAGGTTTCTTTTTCTCCCTAAGAAACTCCTCCTCCTGCCTCCATTCCTCACTAACTCTTCTTTTAGAAAGCTTACCATACTCCGGAAACTTATCTACCTCAAAATACACGCTCCCATGACTTTCGTAAGCATAACCCTTACGTATTAAATCCTGAATAAACTCTATAATGTCATCTATATGTTCAGTAACCTTAGGCATCACGTGAGGCATTTTAATATTAAGCTTCACAAGAACATCAATGAATTCTCTAGTGTATTTTTCGGGAACATCCCTCCAATCAACACCTAGCTCCTTAGCCCTTCTGATAATTTTATCGTCAATGTCTGTAATGTTCATAACATGAAACACAGTATACCCCAAATATTCCAGATATCTCCTTACAAGGTCAAATACTATGTATGTTCTAGCATGCCCTATATGAGTATGATCATATGGTGTCGGTCCACAGACATACATTCTTACAAAACCTGGAATTAATGGTTCAAAATACTCCTTCTTACCAGTTAACGTATTAGTTACCTTTAACTTCACTAAACACACCCTTGCCTACTTTAGCTTCAATTGTAACTTTTAAGGCTAAGGATTTATTAGCATTATTACTTCCCTTCTTAAAGACTATTCGGTTATTTGCATACTTAGAGTGTTTTAGTAATTATGTAAAACTTCTAAATATTATAAGAACCTCTATTCTGGTTCTATGATTACGATTACTTTTACCTTCTTTCCATGGTGTTTCTTTAACTTCTCCTGGTACTCCTTCGGGTTCTCCTCTTTATATGCTTGTATATGATTTTATATGAACTGTCATCGGCTCATCTATGGTTCTCCCGCTCCCTCGGGTTTCATCGTTCATTGCGGGAGCGTTCAGGGGAGACCCAAGGCTTCCCCACATACCCCTTAAACCTCGAAGGTGTACGTTCATAGTACCTACCGTATCTCTATCAGCTATGAATCCGCAGTTCCCACATATAGCTAGTCTATGAGTATATGATAGCTTTGCCCCACACTTAGGACATAGTGTAGATGTTCCTCTAGGGTCCACGTAGATTACTGGTATGTTATACTCTATCGCTTTAGTTACTATTGCTAGTTGTAACTTACAGTAAGCGAACCTTGACAACCTATTAGCTAGGGTAGAAGACTTTTGTGAAACATTAAACCATAGTTTCTCTAAGTCCTCTAATACTATAGCACTTCCTGTTCTCTTCGCTTTAAAGACAAAGTATTTAGCAAATTTACGAGACCAGTCAATTACTATGTTTCTTGAGCGTCTATGAAGACCTCTTATCCTATTGAGTATCCTCTTATTGTGCCTCCACATTCTAGAATACTTCTTCTGAACCCTCTCAGCGTGAATCTTCAGATACAACGCTTCAACAAACCTAGTATCGATCCTCTTAACACTCCTACCGTCGTAGACCACCACCTTCTTCAGGTTAATGTCAAGGGAAATCAATCTCTTAGGACTGTATGGTTCGTATATCCATCTAAAGGGTATAGAGACCCATATCCTTCCCTGCCTATCAATGCTTATGATTACCTCGTACCATTTCCTTCCCATGAACTTCCTTATGTAGTTCCTACGGTGTAGTAACTTTATCTTGAATGTTTTGTTTCTTAGCTTTATGACTACCACTTGGTTCTCTAAATCAACTACCGCATCATATTTGTCTAGACGTGCTGACAGCTTCCTTAGTACTGGTTTTCTCCCTTTATTCTTCTTAGCTGACCTGACTATTCCTAGAGCGTACTTGTACGCCTGCTTGCACTGGTGTGCACGGAACCCTTGTTTTCTCAACATCTTATAGAATATCTGGTGTGCTTGGTTAATGCTCGGTAGTTTGTCTAGTTCCCATAATGCATCTATGACATATTGTATTGCTCTTCGTGTAAGGTATAGTTCTTCTCTTAGCTCCCAAAGAGAGCCGTCTACTAGTACTCCTCTTGCTTTTAGGGTCAGCATCTTGCATCCTCGGAGAACCACCCATGCATTACAAGTGGTGCACCCCCTCATCGGAGGCATTCACCATTAATGATTATCTGCATGAAGATTTATAAATATTTGCATCCATAAACTAGTATGGGTGGTATACGTGGTCATCCTCTTGTTTGAGGCGAGGGTAATCAGGATGGGCAACCGCTACTACATATACCCACCAAAACAATACAGAGAGAAAATAGCCAAGCTGCACGGGAAGAAGGTAAAAATACTACTACTCCACGAAGAAGACAGCCCATGAAGAATATATAAAAACATATACAAACATATAAACCTTGCTACGGCTGTGTAGACCCTAGAAACACGTCCAAAACATCGCCAATAGGAGGAGGACTTGTGTTCATTAATTATAGGTGGGTAATGCTACCAAGCGAACACATCATTACAAGGGATATTGTTGCTTCATGGAACTTGGCCTTAAGAGGTTTAAACTTGTTCACTCAAGATGTGGGGCTTCGTGGTTCCGTGGGAACCCTGAACGCCCCCCGATGGAGATGAAGCCCCGAACCCTATGAAGGGGGAGCCCGTGCAAACCACCAAAACACCCAAAAGATAAAGCACGGGCAACCACTTCTAACTATTGCCTTAAAGGAAAATAGATAAATTTGGCTTCAAAAAACACCTTGTTAGAGTGTTACAAATGATACTATGAGGGATATTATTGACTATAACGTTGAGTAAAGTTGTAAATGAGCTACTGTCTAAAGTTAAGATAACACATGAACATGCTATCGTGTTTAAAGACATAGTTTCAATAGATGGTTTCTATAGTGAATCCCTTGTACGTATCGTTACGCATGCCCATAAAGACCACCTATATGGGCTACGGGATAGTATTCGTAAGAATCCTCTCATAGCCATGACAAAAGCTACCTACGACATACTCACAGCATTAGGATATAGAATACCTAAAGAGAAGACGTTCACATTAAACTATAACCAAGAATTTAAGATAGGTGATTTAACACTCTCCCTTCATAAAGCAAAACACATTGTAGGCGCCGCGCAAGTTCTCGCAGTCGATAATGATGGTTCACGTTTAGTGTACACGGGAGATTTCAAACTTCCTTCAACACCCATACTTGATTCTGACCTATTAGTAATAGAGGCAACCTACGGTAATCCTGAACATGTTAGACCGTTTAAGTATGAAGTTGAAAGCTTATTTATAGACTTAGTAAAATCGGGTTTACCGCATGGCCCAGTATATGTTTTCGGGTATCATGGAAAGCTTCAGGAGGCCATGGAGATACTTAGATCAGGAGGTATAGATGCTCCATTCATAGCTCCAAGAAAAGTCTATGATGTAACTCTTGCGGCAATTAAGCATGGATTAAACGTTGAAGGCTTATATTACGATAAAACATTGGAGGCGGAGGAAATAATGAGAAGCAAATGGTACGTGTATTTTGCGCACATAAACTCTCCTAAGAGAAACTACTATCATAGAGTGTCCTCTTTAAGTATTATTTTGACAGGATGGGAATTTAAAGAACCCCTAAGAAGGCTAAACAATAAAACATACATTGTTGCTTTAAGCGATCATGCAGACTTCGAGCAACTTCTAGAGTATGTTGAGGAATCTAAACCCAAAGTCGTAGTTACCGATGCTTCAAGAGAAGGTTCAGCGCATATTTTAGCTAAAGAAATAAGAAAAAGGCTTTCGATACCGGCAATCGCTCTTCCATAGCGGCATAAACATTTTTAAGATTCAAAGAGAAGCTAACCTTATTGAGTGAAAGGGAAGTTAGAGTGTGAATACATGATACCAGCGATATTTAAGGGGCTATGTCCGAACTGCGGTAGCGATATTACTTCGGAAAGGTTAGAAAAGAGTTTACCTTGCGAAAAATGTCTACCTAATCCAGAATTAAAATACCCTGTAATTAAAGGTTTTCTTGTAAAGGTATGGGATGTTGAAGAACACGTTAACGAAATCAACAAATTATTCGTTAAAGCAATAGGATCTAAAATGTGGGGTTTGCAAAGATTATGGGCTCGCAGATTTCTTAATGGCGAAAGCTTCGCCATGGTTGCTCCAACGGGAAGCGGTAAAACTACAGCCCAAATAATATTTGGGCTTTACGCTTCAGCAAACTATGGAAAAAGAGCTCTTATACTTCTACCTACAAGCCTACTCGTACATCAAGTTCAAAATAAAGTGATTGAGATACGCTCCAAGCTAGAATTGGACAGTGTTAAAGTTGCAGCATACCACAGCTTATTGAGTGAAAAGCAGAAACAAATGGAATTAGCATCAATGGATGAAGCTTCAATAATAATTACAACACCAATAAGCCTAATGAAACGTGAGGAACTACAGCAAAAAATAGACGTAGCATTCATAGACGATGTAGATAGTTTCTTAAGAAGGAGTAAAAGTGTTGATGTAGTACTTAAAATGCTAGGTGTTTCTCCCGAGGAAATAGCGCTTATTGAAGAAGCTCAGAAAATGGAGAGTACGGCAAGAAAGCTTTCAAGAGATAGTCCTGAAGAGGCAAGAGAGCTCCTCAGAAAGGCTTCAGAGTTGAAGAGAAAGGTAAGGGAGAACGTAAAGGGCCAAATAGTAGTTAGTGGAGCTACACAAACAGCTAGAAGGACTAAGAGAGTAAGGTTGCTCAGCTCGCTATTCGGATTTACAGTTGGAGGAAAAGTTGAAGTTGGAAGGAACATTGTTGACACTTATGTTAAACCCTCTTTCTCCATAGAAGAAGAAGTTGCCAATATAGTTGCGAAACTGGGTGGAGGAGGACTAATTTATGTACCTATGGACAAGGGTGCTGAATACGTTAAGAAGCTTACAGAGTACTTGAAAGAAAGAGGAGTAAATGCTGAAGCATATCTTGGAGCTAGAAAGAGGGTTTTCGAAAAATATGTTGCTGGAGATATAGATGTTCTTGTAGGTATAGCATCATATAGAAGTCCGCTAACAAGAGGTATAGACTTACCTGAAAGAGTAAGGTATGCTGTCTTTGCTGGAGTCCCTAAGTTTAGAATAAGAATTAGCGTTGATGAGTTTCAACCAAGTAGATGGCTCATACTTTTGAATGAAATAAAAGATGTGGTATACGATAAGTACCCTAGAATGTTTGATAGGGTTCTCGGAGGACTCATTAGGGTAAGGACAGCAACACGAGATGTTCTTGAACAGGTAAGGAAAGCTCTTGCAGAAAACGAAACGCTTGAAGGATATCCTGAGTTCGTTAGAAGAGTAGCTAAGGAAACGCTTGATTTCCTCCTAACGGTTCTGAAAGATGAAGAAGTTCTTGAGAAACTAAGGAAAAGCCCAACAATAACTTTCGGCGGTAAAGAGGGAGAATACTTCTTCATAATACCTGATGCAACAGCATACATTCAAGCAAGCGGAAGAACAAGTAGGCTTTATGTTGGCGGTTTAACTAAGGGTTTAAGCGTAATAGTTATTGATGAAGAAAAAGCCTTCAACTCCCTCTTAAAGGATCTTAAATGGCTTCTAGAAACTGTTCAGTTCTATAAGTTAGATGAAGTAAATCTAGAGAAAATATTGAAGGAAATAGATGATGATCGTAGGAAGGTTAGATTAGCTATTGAGGGCAAATATAGGCCTAAAGAACATGAGCTCATGAAAACCACTTTATTCATTGTTGAATCACCGAATAAGGCAAGAACAATCTCGAGAATGTTCGGTAAACCTACAAGAAAAACAATAGGTACCCTCCAAACATATGAGGTAATAACTGAGAATAGGCTAATGATAATTACCGCAACCGGCGGTCATGTGCTTGATTTGGTAAAAGACTTTGGAATATTCGGAGTAAAAATCGCGAACGGATACTTCGTACCTACATATAAGCCTATAAAAAGATGCATTAGATGCGGTAGAGATGTTCCAGAAGAGGAAGAATCATGCCCATACTGTGGAGGGAAAGTATTCATAGAGAGTAGACCCATAATAAACGCTTTAAGACAATTAGCTTCACAAGTCGATGAAATACTTGTCGGAACCGATCCCGACAGTGAAGGTGAAAAAATAGCTTGGGATATAACATTACTTTTGAAACCTCTTAACAAAAACATTTGGAGAGTTAGATTTCACGAAGTCACAAGAAGGGGTTTAAGAGAAGCTCTTAACAATCTAACTACAATAAATGAAGACCTTGTTAAAGCACAAATTGTTAGGCGAATCGAAGATAGATGGATAGGTTTCAGCTTAAGCCCTATCCTATGGAAGGAGTTCGGAATAAACTACTTGTCAGCAGGAAGAGTGCAAACACCAGTATTAGGATGGATTGTTGATAGGACAGAGAAGAATAAGAAAAAAGCCGAACTTATAATGCTCAAACTTAAAGGGCTAAACCTAACGCTAATATTCAAAGCTCCCAGAGGAACAGCTGAGCAAATACTTAAGGAAGGAAAAATCACCATAACAAATGTTAAAAAAGAAGTTGTTGAAGTAAATCCACCACCACCATACACAACAGACTCGATGTTATCAGAAGCATCACGTGTACTAAGACTTTCAGCTCCCGCAATAATGGATTCTGCACAGAGACTCTTCGAAGCAGGACTAATAACATACCATAGAACCGACAGTACAACAGTAAGTAACGTTGGAATATCTATAGCTAAAGACTTCATAACAAGAGTTTATGGTGAAGAATATTTTAAACCCAGGAAGTGGGAGAAACCAGGTGCGCATGAATGTATTAGACCGACAAGACCCTTAGATTCACGTCAAATAAAATCTCTTAGAGCAGCAGGCGTTCTCAGATTAGCCGTACCTATAAGACAAGATGACCTTAGACTATACGACTTAATCTTCAAGAGATTCATGATAAGCCAAATGGCTCCGGCTAAGGTTGAGAAGATCTCATTAAAACTTGTCTTTAGAGATCTTGAAAGAGAATTTACGTTCACCACTAAAGTATTATTCGAGGGATTCACAGTCTTAGCTAAATTCCGTATTCTCGAAGAAGCTTCAAAAATAAGTGAAGGAGAATACTATATTGAAGATTTAAGCTTAAGGCTTATTCCAGAATATCCACTATACTCATACAGTGACGTAGTAGATTTGATGAAGAAGAAAGGTATAGGTAGGCCTTCAACCTATGCTAAAATTCTTCAAAATCTAAGGCGTAGAGGATATGTTTTAGAGGTAGGTAAGGGAAAGCTTGTAGCTACATCGAGGGGTAAAAGAATTTACGAGTTTCTCTCAGCAAACTTTAGCGATCTCGTAAATGAAAACAGAACCAAGATTTTACAGGAGAAAATAGACGAAGTAGAATTAGGAAAGACAAACTACGTAGATGTATTAAGAGAGTTTTATGATGAAACGATGAAGGTTGTTTACGAAGCTAGAAGGAAGGGTGTAACATACCCTACATTTAATGAAGAATTTGTTAACCTATAATTTCTCTATTCTCACAAGATCTGTTGCTTCTTTCCTCATACCCCTAATGGCTATTACTATGTCACCTGATGATAATTCTCCCTTATCCTCAAGTATTTTACTTGCTTTTTCCCAGAAGTTTTCTGGTGATGCATCTTCTAAGTAGCATGAACTTATTCCTCTAAGAATCTTTAGCTGTCTGGAAACTCTTTTATCATTAGTGACTGTGTATACGGGAACCCTTGGCCTATACCTTGAAAGTCTTCTAGCTGTTGCTCCAGAGCGTGTAAAGGCAACTATTTTCGCACCTAACGATTCTGCAAGTAAAACTATTCCTTTAGCAAATTTGTCATAAATTGTTTCATTAACTCCTTCGATAACCCTTTCACATGGAGGTGATGCTTCTATAATCTTCCTTAACCACCTAACGGATTCTACAGGATATTTTCCTATAGCTGTCTCGTTTGAGAGCATTAGTGCGTCAGCTCCTTGCTCGACAGCCTTCATAATGTCAACTACTTCGCTACGCGTAGGTATAGGGTTATTAACCATTGACTCTAGAAGTTGTGTTGCAACAATTGATGGTTTACCGTAAGCTAATGCTTTCTTAATTATAAGTTCTTGTATTTTAGGTATTTCAACAAGTTTAAAGTACATCCCCAAATCCCCTCTAGCGACAAGAACCGCGTCAGCTTCACTAATTATTTCATCTATTTTTTCAACAGCACTTCTCGTCTCTATTTTCGCAATAATTTTCATATCCTCCTCTCCAAGTTCCCTTAGAAGCTTCCTTAACCTCTCAATATCACCTACCGATCTAACAAAGGATAGAGCTACATAGTCGAAACCTTTAGAAACAGCATATTTTACATCATTAATGTCCTTTTGAGTTAGTGCGGGCCCGCTTACTTCCTTACCTTTAATCGCAAACGTTCTTCTAGACTTTATTATTCCATCGTTAAGAACTAAGCACTTAATTTTATCAGCAAGTACTTCATCAACAAGTAACGTTATTTTACCGTCATCTAACAGTATTTCATCTCCTTCCTCTATTTGATTATAAGTTCTCTTGTCAGGTAAGGGTATGTGCTTGCTTTTAGAATCTCCCTTATATGAATTAACAATATATACTACATCGCCTTTCCTTAGATACGTCTCCTCTATCTCACCTAATCTTATAGTTGGACCCGTAAGATCAGCTATTAGCGGTATTTCTATGTCGAATTTTTCTTCAACAAATCTTACGTTCTCTATTGCCTTATCCTTTTCCTCATATGTTCCATGGGAGAAGTTGAAGCGGAAGGCATCTACACCTTCACGAACAAGCTTAGTTATAGTATCTAAATTCATTGATGCAGGTCCTATGGTTGCTATTATTTTCGCTTGCTTCATACTGTACACCGTAAATTTTAACTCACTAAAAGTATTTAAATGGGTTAGTTTCATCTAATCGTTAGGTACGTTAAAATCTGGTTATAATCCCGAATTCGATAATGGCATCGTTGAATCATGAATTTCGTAGCAAAGCGGGTGGTAAGTATAGGGATAAAACCTTATAAAACCAGAATAGAGGCATTAATAAAGGTATGGAGCGAAATAGCATCGTCAAATAGGAGAGATTGGACAAGAGAGGAATTAGCAGACCTTGTTTTTGCCGAATATTCTAGAAGGAAAATAGAGCCACTACGTGGAAAGCAAAGGCCGCCAGATATTTTTGAAAAAGAACTTTCAAGCCTATATTTTGTTGGAAAGTACGGTTTAGGATTGATTGATGAGTGTCCAGAAATATTCAACGGACCTTTAGCATTAGAAGCAAAGATTGACGAGCTTGTAACTAAACTTATGAAAAATGAGGATTTAAGCCTTAAACAAACGTTAGGATCTATAACTAAGGAAGACCTAATAAAAATATTGAGAGTGCCTTTTACAGGAGTAATACTAGGATTTATGGAGGAAACCGCGTTTTCCAAGTTCCTTGAGAAAATAATTAAGGAATACCCGGAATTTGAAGATACCATCCGTAATTATAAGAGATTCTACATTGCTTTTAAATTAGCTGAATCCATAGCTAAAAGGGAGATTAAAAATAGGGTAGCTAAAGAGGCTTTAAAGCATGCAATAGCTGTTAGAATAAACTCTCAAAAGAACATGCCAAGCGATAGATATATTTACATTATCGCTTCTGAAGTATTTAAGGTTCCTTCAAGGGTTCTTCAGAAAATACTTTCACTACAACAGAAGAAAAGCAGTAGACAAGAATAATGTATTTTTTATTGTTCCTATCTAGTGTTTTTAGATTTCTCTATGGGAAAACATTATTAATACCTTCACATTAAAAGTTCACGAGTATTAACCATTAATATGGGGATGTTGATGTTATGGCACTAGAGCATCCTAAAATAAAGTTTGTAACATACAAGGGACCATTTAGCAGAATAATTCCTGTAAACGTTTTCGAAATAATAAATAATGACTTATGCTCATACTGTGGGTCATGCACTGCTGTATGTCCAACTAAGGCTTTAAGCTACAAGTTTGACGAACCAGACACACCAGTAATAAACGAGGATCTCTGCATATACTGCAACCTCTGTTCCATGGTCTGCCCTCATGTAGCAATGGATAAACAAATGTTTGTTGAGCTACCTAATCCCATGGAGAAGTATTTGGCAAGAACAAAGATTGAAAAACTACACCCAGTAATGCAGGATGGAGGAGTAACATCAACACTCATAATCGCCGCTTTAGAAGAAGGACTAATTGATGCAGCATTTCTGGTGGCAAGAGATGAAAAATGGAGACCAGTACCTATAATTGCTAAAACACCTGAGGACGTAATTAAAGCTGCTGGTAGCAAATATGTTTACAGTCCAGTAAATAATCTCCTAGAAACATTAGCATTCACACATCCGGAGCTTCAGAAGGTATTAACAGTAGGTCTTCCATGCCAAATAAGAGCTATTCATAGGGCAAGAGAAGTTGGGCTCAGAAAATTCGTTGATAAGATCAAGTACACTATAAGCATTTTCTGCTCCGAAAACTGGCAATGGAGCAAAATGCTGGAAATGATGGCTTCAGCCGGACTTAAGCCTGAAGATGTAGTAAAACAGAATATTAAAGCAAAGTTCTTCTTCTACCTGAAAGACGGAAAGGTGGTTGAGTATTCACTTAAGGATGCAGCAAAATACCTAATACCGGCATGTAAGCACTGCCCAGAATTCATATCCTACTATGCTGACATAAACGTGGGGGCATTGGGCCTGCAAGGATGGAATGCCGTATTAATAATGAACGATAAAGGAAAGGAGTTATGGAAAGCAGCTGTAGAACGTGGATACATCGAACAGCAACCATTACCTGAAGATAGATGGACCAAAATAATAAACTTTGACATGAGGAAGAAGAGGTCAGCATGGAAATTCATAAAGAAATTCTATGGATTAGAGGAGGAAGTTAAAGCGCAACAGAAAGAAGCTAAATGGTATCAGGAATGGTTAGCTAAGAAGAAAGCAAAGGAAGCAGCAAAGAAAAAACAGTAAACTGTTCCTCATTCTAAATTTCCATTTCATAAGTAAAATTAGCTGAAATATTTTTTACCACTAGTTTTTTGTCTATAACCGTAAATATATTACTCAGTACTCTAGTGAGGAAACTGAGGTGAAATTTTATGAAAGCTTTAATATTAGCCGGAGGTTATGGGAAAAGATTAAGACCACTGACTCAGGAAAAACCTAAGCCACTTATAGAAATTAAAGGTAAACCCATTTTAGCTTGGCAATTTGACTGGCTTAAGAAAAACGGGGTTAGTGAAGTAATATTGGCGATAGGCTATCTTAAAGAGAGAATTATTGAGGAAATAGGTAGTGGA
The DNA here is from genome assembly GCA_021158265.1 of Thermoprotei archaeon. Lineage (GTDB taxonomy): Archaea > Thermoproteota > Thermoprotei_A > EX4484-217-1 > EX4484-217-1 > DRYM01. Next base: position 6,921 of record JAGGUY010000037.1, on the reverse strand, counting down.
AAAAGATTCGGAATAAAAGTAGGATATGTAGTTGAAGACGAACCCTTAGGTACAGCAGGCGGGCTAAAGAACGCAGCGCATCTGCTAAGCAATGAAAAATACTTTTACGTTTTAAATGGAGACATAATAACTAATCTTGATCTGAAAAAGCTTAGCGAAGCTTTAGATGAAAAAACTGTTGGAGTAATAGCTGTTGTCCCTCTAAGATCACCCTATGGAATAATAAGATTTGATGAAGGAACAGGTAAAATACTGAGCTTCATAGAGAAACCAATACTACAGGAATACTGGATAAACGCCGGAGTATACTGCCTAACACCGAAAATATTTGAATACCTACCAGAGAGAGGAGACATTGAGAAAACGACGTTTCCAAAATTAGCTAAAGAAGGCTTACTCAAGGCTGCAGCCTTTGATAACGTACTATGGAAGAGTATAGACACACATAAGGATGTAGAAGAAGCAGAGAAGCTTTTAAGTGAAAAGCCAATTTAGAAGTTATTCAGCCGGGTAACCGCATCCATCATTCCATCTTTCGGTCTTACTCCCCGAAAAATCATCATCTATTTTTACCTTTTATAGACAAAATGTTTATAAGCTCATCTCATAATCTAAACTTCATGGCCAAAACGTTTTAGCCAAAACACTTAGAGGGCAATTGCTAGTGTTTTTAGAGAATATGGAAAGACTAATCTATATCTATGGACCTATCGGAATATTCTTAGTCTCCTTCCTTGGCAACGTAATACCCTACTCCACAATACCCTACTTAGTACTTATAGTCCACTATGGAACAACAGTTACCGAAACTTTAGGCATGATAGAGATAGCTATCCTAGGAGGTATAGGTGCCGCCTTAGGTAAAGTAATTGTTTTACTTATAGGATCAGCTACAAGGAAAATACTTCCGGAAACAGATAAGAAGAGTATGAAGCTCTTCATGAAGCTTGCAGGCAAAAGCGTTTTCATAGCTGTTCTGATTTTTGCCGCAACACCTCTTCCAGACGATGTTCTTTACATTCCTCTCGGCGCGATGGGTTATAGTCCATTTAAATTCTTCGTCGCAGCAGCAATAGGGAAAGCAATAATAACCTATATGGCTCTGTTATTTGGGGAAACAATAAGGTTCTTGGTTGGTGAGTCATCTACAATAGCTTCTATTGTAGCAATAGTTGCTACACTAATACTTATGTTTTTGATAGTGAAGGTTAATTGGGAAATGATAATTGAGGAAATAGTTAGTAAAGGCTGGAGAAGCTTCATACTAAACCTTCTGAAAAACCCCCTTAAATATGTAAAGAAATCAAGTGAGTAACGATAAAACTTCTTCTAAATTTATGCTAACTCCCTTGCTCATTAAAACCTTTGATAAGGCATATATTACAGCAAATATGTTATCAAGTGTAGCTGTAATTCCCATATGACCTATCCTAATCGCTTTATCTGAAATATCACCTAAAGCTTTAGCTACGAGAATACCGTATTTCTCCCATAACTCTCTAACAATAATCTCGCTTTTAATACTATTAGGCATGTAAACTACAGTGACTGTAGGTGAAGCGATATCATCAGATTCAGCAACTATCTTTAAGCCCATTTTCCTCAATGCTCTCCTCAGCTTTCTAGAGACTAGCATGTGCCTTCTATAAACGTTCTCTATTCCTTCAGTAAATATTCTCTCTAAGGACTTCCTTAGACCGTAAAGTAGGTTTATAGGTGGTGTAGATGGCAGTCTTCCTGCGGTCTTCCAGAAATTCAGCCATAACTTAAGGTTTAAATAATAGCCTTTGGGTTTTAAATTCTCCATTTCTTCAACAATATTTCTACTTAAACTTATTACCGCTAAACCTGGTGGCATGTTTAGTGCTTTTTGAACACCAAAAACTGCAGCATCTACTCCCTTTTTACTGCTATTAACATTTATTGGTATAGCCCCTGCTGTTGAAACAGCATCAACGATAATTTTTGCGTTAGAATTCTCCTTAACCACCTCAGCTATCTCTTCAATATTGAAAATTGTTCCGGCAGATGTTTCGCAATGCGCAAATACCACATAGTCTACATTATTTTTGGAAAGATACCTCTCTATAGCTTCAATACTCGGGATTCTACCTTGTCTCTCCCTTATAACATAAACTTTACCATGATACATTTCAATGAGCTTAGCTAATATCTCTCCAAAATAGCCCGCTGAAAGCACTAAAACTTTCGAATTCTCACTAATAAATGTCGATATTAGTGCTTCTAAACCCACTGTAGCCCCGCCGCCCATAATAACTACTTCTCCATCGTTATTCAGGAGTTTCTTAACAAGCTTAACATCAATATCGTATATTTCCTGGTAATCTGGAAGCAATGCTTCATCTGAAACTATAGTTTCAAGAATTTCTCGCGGAACTTCTGTAGGACCAGGAGTCATTATGTAGTATTTCTTGCTAAACATTCCATAAGAAATTTCAGACTGTTGATCCGTCATCACTTCATCAGCCTGGGAAGTACTCATCACATTCTTATGCGTTTAACATTTAAGCCTCGGGAGACATATAAGTTTATGCCGCGCGGCGCTCGACTCCGCAAATTTGGAGGTTGATGAAGCTTACAAGGGATGAGCCCTTGCATGGGCGATGATGTGTTCTTACGATTAAACCATATGGTTTTTGCGAATAATCTTGTGGTGATGAACATTGGGTACAATAGTATTAAGGATTGATCCTGAAAAACCTGAGAACAGCATCTTAACAATAGCTTCTTCTATGCTCAAATTCGGAGAGGTAATAGTGTTTCCAACGGATACTGTTTACGGTTTAGGTGCTAATCCATTTAATGAAATGTCGGTGTTAAAGGTTTACGAGATTAAAGGTAGAGAATTCAATAAGCCTCTTCCGATACTAGTATCTGATATTAATACTGCATTAAAGCTAGGTGTTTTTGACGAAAGAGCCCTAAAATTAGCTAGAAAATTCTGGCCAGGATCATTGACAATAGTGGTTAGAAGAAAAATGGGAATTGCAAGCCTAGCTTTAGGAGGACAAGACAAAATAGCTTTACGTATGCCTAATCATAATGTAGCTCTAAAACTTGCTGAATCCCTAGGTGGAGCAATAGTAGGTACTAGCGCTAATATCTCAGGGTTTAAAGCGGCAAAGACAGCTGGTGAAGCAAAGAAAATGTTAGAAAGCAAAGTAGGACTTATTCTTGATGCTGGTCTATCACCTAAGAAGATACCTTCAACTATCGTCGACGTAACTGTTAAGCCTTTCAAAATAATTAGGTTAGGTCCAGTAAGTATAGAGGAAATTGAAGAAGTTATTGGTGAATAATGTTTGCACATTTTTGAAAGAAGGGAGAAAAGAGAAGAACTTGCCATAATGTTAAGGGAAAGAGGATATTACGTAAGACTACATGCTTATGAGTACCTTATAATGAGTGAGGGAAAAATCCTCTGCTCAATATATATTTTCCCTTTAGAAAACACATGCGTAATAAACTATAATAAAGAAATTTCAGGAGAAAAATCAAAAGAAAAACTATATGAAATAGTAAGCGCCATAAAAACAATAGATCCCGAAATCAAGATTTTAATTAGAGAAACCCCAAAATATAGAAACATTTAATATTGTTAAGCAAGTCTAAAAATGTTAAATTTATATCTGTGATCTGCTAGATATTAAAGTAACAAGTCAAGGGGAACATATGTAATGAATAAAGCACAATATCTTACGCGAACACTTCAGGAGTACCTTAAATCAATATATAGGCTAAAAGTGGAGCAAGGAAAGAAGGTAATTAGGGTAAAAGATATCGCAGCTGAACTTAAAGTTACAATGCCAAGCGTAACAGATGCTATGAAGAGACTTTCAAAACTAGGGCTAGTATATTATGAAAGATATGGATTCGTAGATTTAACACGTGAGGGTGAAAAAGTAGCTAAGGAACTTTACGATAGATGGATTGTGCTTAAACATTTACTACACGATATCCTAGGTATTCCCGAGGATAAAGCCAGTACAGATGCATGCAATATAGAGCATGATCTTTCTAAGGAAACAGCAGAAAAAATAGCATTACTAACACTCTTCATAGATAACTGTCTTAGTGAAGAACTTAAGAATAAGCTAAAACTGTTTATAGAGACAAGAAAATGTTAGAATAAAACGGGGTTCTAATTAAATGGATAAAAAGAAGGTCACAGTTGAAGTAAAGAATAATTTAAAGAACTTAGTCTTACTAATAGAAGCATTAGATGGTTTTCGGAGAGGTAGGGGAGTTTCTCTTTCAATGATGGAAAAAGCATATTACAATATAACGATTGATTTACCAATAAAATGGAGGTACATTAAAAGGATCATTCAGTCTCTAATAAGGTACCCTATGAAAGATGGTAGGGTCTTTAGACACTATAAGCTACTTAGATGGACTAGAACATTAACAAACACAGGTATCGTAATAATAATCATCGGAACGGTAATTGCATTAATTTTTGGTAGAAGCGAATTAACACTAGCATCGTTATTTATAGGCATTGGTCTAGTATATTCCATGTTCTTTCTTAACTGGTATTCTCTAAAGCAAATTTACAAGTACTACGATGAACATGCAGATGAGCTTTCAAGTAGAACGAAGAAGTTAAAGGATGCAGTACAAATACTCATAAATATTATGCGTGAAGAACTCGTAAAAAACGGCATTAGCCCAACAAAGTATCCTCTTAGACTATACAACATTGATTATAAGGGTATAGAGGTTATTTCTAAGCCGACATTTTATAGAAAAACGTACTTATGTATTGTCTCAACCGAGGAGGAAAGTTAATTAATGCTTGGCTCCGGTAATTTGAATATCTGATTTAAAACATAGTTTCTTATTTCGTCAGCTGATGGCAGCTTACGCAATATTTTACCGTTTTCAATATATTTTACCAACATGGGTTTCATTTGCGAATAACATAGTTTACATGTATGTTTTTCATTACGGCTTAAGAGACCTACTACTCTCTCATTAATGTGGTTTGGACATACGTAAAGCTGTTTAGCTCCGGGTAATTTTCCTCTTTTAGCTCTAGGCACCCATTTATCGTTGATGAATACTTCAACTATGTCCGCACTAATATCTATTGATTTAGGAAAGGCTATAGACGTACCAACACCAAAACCATCAACATAATCTCTAAGTTTAACTATCGATTTCTCATTTATTCCTCCGCTTACAAATATTTTAACATGTGAGAAGCCGTTAATGTCAAGTGTCCATCTGACTTCCTTAACAATTTTTAGCATATCGCCTCTTCTACTACTTGGAGTATCTAGTCTTACAGCATAGAGTTTCTCTTTTAGAAGCTTAGCTGCCATTAATGCTTCTTCTCGTTCATCATAGAATGTGTCAACAAGAGCTATTCTCGGAACCTCCTTTTCAACTACTTCGTCAAATGCCTTCCAAGCTTCAGTTTGACTACCAAAAACTATGATAAGAGCGTGAGGCATTGTACCCTTAGGTTTTACATTAATGTATTTCTCGCTTAAAACACCGGAAACACCATCAGCACCACCAATATATGCCGCTCTGTCCGCCATGGGCTGTATTGCTGGATGAAGAACTCTCAAACCAAAGAATAGAACTGTTCTGTCTCTAGCAAGTCTTTTAACTCGCGCCGTAGCTGTTGAAATACTTGTGTAGTGTCTTAAAATACCTAGGATTGTTGTTTCGAAAACAGCAAAATCTGCGTAATTACCCTCAATAATCATTAATGGTTCAAAGGGTTTAAACAATGTACCCTCAGGTAATGCCCAAACATCCACAGGTTTTCCTTCAAGAACCTTTAGCACTTCCTCTAAACCTGTAAATATAGCCCATTCGTAACCTTCAGGTAAACTATATACGTGAAACTCCATTCTAACCTTAACACTGTCCAGCCCCTTTTTACGCAAAATATTCTCTGTTCGTACAAAGTAAACATCAGTTGCTTTTCCTGAAAGAATTTCCTCCTCCGAAGCAACATACAGCTTCATAGTCTAATCACCATTAACGCCGTAAAAGCCCTATAAAGGTGTTATAAGTGGTGAAATTTAAACTTAGCCAACAAATTACGGAGCATATAGAGAAAAGCGTAGTATAAATATTCAGCGGAAGTTACAATATCTACTAGAACATGATGATGCTCTACCACATATGAACCGTCAAGGGATGATGTTAAGAACCCTGTCTGACAGGATACTACACAGTTTTTCTGCTTTTAACAGATCCTCTAAAGTATTTACGTTTGTAAAGACAATTTCTGGATTCTTAGACAGGCTAAATACGCTAACTAAACAGGGTCTCTCTAGAAACTCTAGCGGTGCTCTTGCTTTACGCATACCCAACAATAATGCTTTATAAGATGCTTTAACAAGCTTTTCTCTCCTATATGCTGAAACCAAAGGTTCTATGAAACCATTCGGCCATTCAGGTATTACGGCATCGCATTCTTTAAGCTTTAACAACATCTTCTTGGCAACGTCGGCAGTCATTAATGGATAATCAACAGCTACTATAAACACATACTCCATTCTAGCATGTTTCGCACCGGTATAAATAGCGACTAAAGGACCGTCTTCAAACCTCTTCTCATCTTCAACAATTCTTACTTTAAAATGTCTTAAAGCCTCTTCCAGCATGGCTTTCTGTTTATCGTTTTTAACTACAACTATTACCTCTTCAAATAACTCTTCACTAAACAGTCTTTCAAGAACCAATTTTATGAGTGGTTTGCCACATACTTTTAGGAAAGGTTTAAATTGAAAATTTACCCTCCTACCTAATCCTCCAGACAATATTATTAGCGAACTCTTCATAGTGAACTCTCTCTTAACCTCCTAACTTTCTCCATAAGCTTTCTAACTCTCTCAACATCTACTGGATTATCTACTTTACCCTCAACTTTAAAGT
>JAGGUY010000008.1 GCA_021158265.1 Thermoprotei archaeon | reverse complement strand
TTGGAGAAGATGGTAACTACAAATGGTTTGAAGTAATACTTGTTGACCCGCATCACCCAGCAATAAAGAACGATCCCGACATAAACTGGGTTACACAGAAGTCCCAGAAGGGAAGAGTGTTTAGAGGTAAAACATCTGCCGGAAGAAAGATGAGAGGACTTCTCAAATCAAGAGGTTTACGTGGAACACACAGGTATAAGTGGAAGAAGAAGCAGAAGGAAAGAGAAGAGAAAAGAAGACATGAGGCATCTAGAGGAGCACGTGTAATTAAGCCTGAGGAGTAAAAATCCCATATTTCTCACAAAACCCATTTCTACCTAAGGAAACAATATTTTTACTTTGGGAAGATAATTTATGATTAAAGTTAGATCTCTGGATGTTAGTGCAAGTTGTCATGCAACCGAGGATGTTGAAAAAGTAAAGAAAGCAATGCTAAACCTTGTTCCTGAAGATTTAAGAAAGAAAATCTCATTTAATGAACAAATATTGAAGGGACATTACGGTAATCCAATAATTAGACTCTCATTTAAGCTTAAGGGAGAAGATGCTGAAAAAACATTAAAGCACATCGCAAAAAATCTTGACGAAATAAGTAGGAGACTACTAAATGCCTCGTTAAGTTTAAGATTGGAACTGCCAAAACTCTACCTTAGATTTTCAAAGCAGGAAGCTTACTTAGGGAAAGTAGTTTTAGAAGATAGCGATGACATAGTTAAGGTAGTGATATCATTTAGCGCTAGGAGAACTGAAGCTCTTAGAAAATATCTTGAAGAAATAGGGTTGATTTAGCCTTGGCCAAATTTGAAGCTCCGATCGATTTTCACGTTAATGTTGGAACTTTAAGTAATGGTGCTAAAGTATTAAAGGTTCTTAGGAAATTAGGGTTCAAAACTGTAGTTTTAGCATACACCACAACAGATAGTGTGTGTGAATTGAGGAGTCTCGATAAGAATGTTCTTGAAGAATGTAAAAAACTAAAGTTAAATGCTTTCGTAAAAGCCAATATTCTTTCTGAAAATAGAGGTCATCTTAAGAAGTGTTTAAGAAAAATTAGAAGTAAAGTAGATGTTGTTTCTATAAGCCCTAAAAACCTCGATATTGCAAGGTTTTCCGGTAGAGATAGAAGGGTAGATACGGTAATTTTTACGTACGATGAGCTAGTGAGGTTTTATGATGATTCACAAGCTAAACTTATGAACCAGAACGGTATAGCCTTAGAAATACCTTTTAACCGCTTATGGGGTAAGAACAAGATTAGCTATAAAACATTCTTCTTCCTTAAAAGAACACTTTACTACACAGTGAAATTTAGAGTTCCAATAATTATCTCTTCGGGAGCTACAAAAATTACTGAAGTGAAATCTCCTAAGCAACTCACCTCGCTTCTCGAAATCCTCGGCTTACCTGAGTCTTATGCTAAACTTTCTATAACAACGTATCCATTAGCTATTCTGAAAAGAAATGTACATAAGAGATCCCGTAAGCATGTTCAACAAGGGGTTGATTTAGCTTAGGTGATTGTGGTTGAGAATAGTAGCTTTATTTATAGCGTTAGCTGTTCTTGAAGCAACATATTTCCTGGCTTTAACATCGTTGTTGGTGCTTGGAACGTTAAGTATAGTTCATTTCATGATTTTCTCAGCAATAGGTTTCATGTTCTTCGCAATAACATACGTTATTTACAAGCTTCTTAAACTACAAATATTAATGGTTAAAGCAGGTATTAGGCTCAGTAGTGAAAAATTGGCTATTAGAAATGTTGTTAGAAAGCCTAGGAAGAGGTACCTTATATTTCAGGTTCTAGCGGAAAATACTCTTTCCAAAAATGATGTTGAAAAGGTTTTCAATAAAGTTTTCAACGAGTTTTTCGGCATTTTAGGCAGTGGAGAAGCTAATCCAAAACTTGTCTTATACGATGATAAATCTATGAGAGGCGTTCTAAGATTTGTCCATACTCAGAGAAGTAAGGTGTTATTTGCCTTAGCTATGGTCTCTGAAGTAACTGATGGGAAAATAGGTTTCATACCTTTAAAAATAACTGGCACCCTTAGGAAAGCTAAGGAAATAGTTAAAACCTTAGCGTTAGATTAGATAGAAGTGGATGATGAAGCCGCTCCATTCCGGAAAGGTGAAGAACTCGCGACGAACTGACAAAAACTATCGTTTCATGGGTAGAAGATAAGCTTTCAAATATTTACCTAAGAAGAATGGCTTGGCTATGGGTGGAGCAGGTTTTCCTACCTCCAACACTAGGATAGGAATGTATCCTACTTCAATATCTTTAGGGGATCTCACTACATTTGGAGTTAATGTTTCAATCCAATATCTAATTTTAGTGTTGGGAACAATGAATATTGAGTTTTCGGGAGCCGTAGCGAAGTTTATATGATATGTACATGTTTTTATATGTTTCTCCTTGATGCGTTATGCTTATATTATTGCTGGAAAGATACTCTGTGTTGATGTGCCGTCGCTTGGGGTTGGCGGTGAACGCCCCCGCAATGACCGATGAAGCCTGAGCGACCGTAGGGGAAAAGGATGAACCAATGACCAAAAACATGTAAAGAGGGGAACCCTTCAGAACCAGCTGTTTCATTTCATAGTATTCGCTAGGTGAAATACTGGGTTTAGCCATGCTAATTGCTGTGATGAATTATGGTATGAAAAATCCTATGATAATTAACGATACTAAGAGCTTGCCTTTCGAATTTCCAATAAATCCTATTAATGCGCCAATTATTACGGGGATGAGTATGGAGGACATTAGGTTAAATCTCCATAGAAAATCCTTAGGAATTACGGGTATGTTAAGTAGGATTAAAATCACGGATAACGTTAAGATAGTTTTTCTCCCAACATTGCTAGGTAAATGTTTGTAAAGAAGTACTCCTACAAAGCCTATGAGTAACGGGGTTAAGACGTTATTTAACGTGAAAATATTTGGTAAGCTTATTTTCTCTAAGTAGATAAGTTCCCTAATAAATGAAATTCCCTTATATGGATCGCCGCCCATAACCCAATATACTGTAAATCCTAAGCTAAAAGTATCGTTGAAAACGTGAAAGGCAATAGCACATGTCTTAGATAGCTTTTATTCCTAATGTTCAGCAAAAACATTAACAGTAGGAAACCGTAAGCTAATGCGAAATCTAAAATGTGAGTGAGCCCCGTTAATATTGCGAAAAACGATGTTGCTAGGGAATATTTGATACTTCTTTTCTCTAAAGCAAGATGGCAGAAAAGTATTGTCAATGAGAGGAAGAAGAACCGTTCACCCGAGAGTGATACTTTATTGTCTTAGATATGTTCACCCTCGGGTTCATCACGGTCCCCGCTGACCTCCTCACCGTAGTGGCTCACTCCTAGTTGCCTAGGAGCTTACAGCCCTACGGTTTTCGGAAATCAGCGGTCACCGATAAACCTATCTGGTTTGCAAACTTATAAGTTTTAGACAAACCTTAAAGAGGCTTAACCATAAATTCATATAAACTCCCCCAATAAACATCAAAAACTATACTACCCATAGAATTCTTTATGAGATCAAAGCACATTCTAACGAGTAATGGTGAAAGTGAAAAGGTAAGTGCTGAAAGAAAAGCGCTAATTCGAGACTTTGTAATGTACTTTACTAGGAAGAAAATAGGGTACACTGTTAGTAACGTTATGAAAGCAGAACCTACTTTAACACCTGAAACAACATCCTTTAACATTACCGAAAATGCCGCTAATATGTAAAATGAAAGCGGTGGATCAGAATATTTCAGAAAACCTTCGGTAAGTAAATGGCTTACTTGAATGTAGTAGTATGGGCCGTCTATACCGTAGAGTAGCGGTGTTGTAAATTCCTTGGCTAAGTATATCGCTAGTGAAGCTAGAAAAACTATTGTAGGCATAATAGTGTAAGTTACAATGTCCCTAAATGAGTATTTTTTCATTACAAAATGTTTTTACGTAGGAGGTTATGTTTAAATGTTGCTACGAACCACTTATATCCCATGAGTACAGCTTATCTATAATGCGAAAAGCTGTAATGTGATGATGAATCCCTCGGATAGTACGTGATAGATGTTCGAGGAACCACCAGCTGAATACTCTTTATCAGCATAGAAGACCATCATCATTTCTCAGTGGTCGGACAATCTTCATCATACAAGCTATGTAATGTTGAGTGCGTGGTAAGATATATTTATACCTCTCATAATTGTAAGGTTAGAGTCAGTTTACGAGAAAACAATAGGCTAGAGGTTTAGTGGGAAATGTTCACACCTTCATCTATGGGTTACGATAGAGCAATAACAGTGTTCTCACCTGACGGCAAACTATACCAGGTAGAATATGCCTTCGAAGCCGTTAGGAGAGGATGGACGACTCTAGGTATAAGGTCTACTAGCGGTGTCGTTTTAGCAGCTATTAAGAAAAAAGTTCTACCACTAATGGACTTCTCGGATATTGAGAAGGTTTTCCAAATAGATGACCATATAGGCATGACATTTGCTGGTTTCGCATCTGATGGCAGAGTTCTTGTCGATTATGCTAGGTTACGGGCTATTCAGCACAAAATACTTTACGATGAGAAAATAAGTGTTGAACTTTTAACACGTAGAATATGTGATGTTAAACAAAGTTATACGCAACATGCCGGTGTTAGGCCCTTTGGAGTAGCTCTTATAATAGGTGGTGTTGACGATAAAGGCCCACATTTATACATGACGGAGCCTAGCGGTCAATATATGAGCTACTACGCTGTAGCCATAGGGTCTGAGGGGCAAATCGCTAATGAGTATCTTGAGAAAAAGTATAGGAAAGATCTTTCATTAGATGAGTTAATTGTTTTAGCTATAGAGACGCTAACTAAGGTTTCTAAGGAGAAGCTTGCACCGGAGTATTTAGAAATAGGTTTCATATCTGCCGAAAAACCTGTGTTTAAGAAGCTTAGTATTGATGAAACAGCAAAGTATATGGAGAAAATAGCTTAAAACATACTCTATATTCAATAATTTCTTCTCATAATGGTTGTGTTTTTAGCTTAGATTTCGCTAAAGTATTTTCTCGGAAGAGATGTGATGCAGTATGAGTAAAAGGCATGAACCAATAGTTGCTAGGTTAGAAACGCATGGTCATAGATTCGAAATACTTGTAAAACCTGATTTAGCATTCAAGTTTAAGGAAGGACAGAAGGTAAGTATTAGAGAAGTACTTGAGGGAGAATTCATATATAAGGATGCTAGGAAAGGTCTTAAGGCCTCAGAGGAAGTTATCAGGAAAGTTTTTGGAACAACAGATGTGTACAAGGTTGCTGAGGAAATTCTTAGAAGAGGAGAAATACAGATAACAGCTGAGCAAAGAAGAGCCCTAATAGAGGCTAAAAAGAAGAAAATAATAGATTTCATATCTAGGAACTGCATTGACCCTAGAACGAAACTTCCTCATCCACCTAAGAGAATAGAGTTAGCTATGGAGCAGCTTAGAATAGGCATTGACCCATTCAAGGATGTTGAAAAACAAGCACTACAGGTAATAAAGGCTTTAAGCAGGGTTTTACCCATAAAGATAGCTAAAGCAATAGTGAGAGTTAAAATACCAGCACCCTATTCTGGAAGAGCATATAGTGTGTTGGCAGGTTTGGGAGAAGTTAAGAGGGTTACGTGGCTTAATGATGGTAGCTTGTTTATGGAGTTAGAAATACCTGCAGGAATGCAGCAAACACTTATAGATAAGGTGAATGCTATATCTAAGGGTACGGGCGAAGTAAAAGTGGTTCAGACAAAGTGGTGAGGTAGCGAAATGCCCATACTTGTGCAGCATAGGCAAATAGTTGTTCCAGGGCAGTTATTAGCTGAGGGGAGGGATGTCGAAGTCAAGTCTCAACATACAGTATACAGAGTTGGTGATAAGCTCTATTCTGCCGTAATAGGGTTAGCTGAGGTTCAGAACAGTAGGATAAATGTTATTGCTCTTGAGGGATTCTATTTTCCAAAGGTAGACGACATAGTTATAGGGATAATAATAGACTTAGGATTAACATCGTGGACAGTCGATATTAGAGCACCCTATACAGCAATACTCCATGCAAACGATGCGCTGAATAAGCCATTTAATCCGTTGAAGGATAATTTGAGAAGATACTTTGACGTAGGAGACCTGCTTGTCGCTAAAATAAGCGTTTTCGATAGAACAAGGAATCCCATATTAACTGTTAGAGGTAAGGGCTTAGGGAAAATAACTAAGGGTAAAATAGTTGAAATTGTCCCGTCAAGGGTGCCTAGGCTCATAGGTAAAAAAGGCTCCATGATAAACATGATTAAGGAGGAAACAAGATGCCAAATAGTTGTTGGCCTTAACGGTAGGGTTTGGGTTGTTGGTCCATCACCTCTCCATGAGGAGGTAGCTATTCTCGCAATAAAGAAGGTTGAACGTGAAACACACACAACCGGACTAACAGATCGTGTTAGAGCATTTATTCGTGAAGAACTTAAGAAGAGGGGTCTTATGAGTTGAAACCTGAAGGACTTAAGTTAATTAATGAAGAAGGACTTAGAGTTGATGGTAGAAAACCTGATGAACTAAGACCCGTAGTGATGGAGGTTGGTGTTTTAAAGAACGCTGACGGTTCAGCATATGTTCAGCAGGGAAACACTAAGGTTATAGCCGCAGTTTACGGTCCCAGAGAAATACATCCTAAACATTTGACACTGCCTGATAGAGCTATTTTAAGGACAAGATACCACATGGTACCCTACTCTACGGACGAGAGGAAATCTCCAGCACCTACACGTAGGGAAATAGAGCTTTCCAAAGTTATTAGAGAGGCTTTGGAATCCGTAATTTTCGTTGAACTCTACCCGAGAACAACAATAGATGTCTTCATAGAGGTTATACAAGCTGATGCAGGAACTAGAACTGCAGGCATAATGGCCGCTTCTCTAGCATTAGCGGATGCAGGAATACCTATGAGGGATCTTGTAGCAGCTGTCGCCGTAGGTAAGGTCGATGGACAATTGGTGTTGGACATAAACCAGCTCGAAGATGAATATGGAGAAGCAGACATGCCAATAGCTATGATGCCTAGTTTAGGTAAAATAGTCTTACTGCAACTTAACGGGGTATTGACTGAGGAGGAATTCAAGCAAGCACTACAGCTAGCTAAGAAAGGCATTATGAAACTCTACGAGTATGAGCAACAAGCCCTCAGGAAAAAATATGTTGAAATAAAACCTGAGGAGGTTTAAGTCATGAGCATAACACCAACCAATTTAAGAATAGTTTCAACACTTAAAAAACACTCAATGGCTTCACTTATTGAGAAAGGTCTTAGAATAGACGGTAGAAAGCTTAACGAATACCGTGAAATAACAATAATACCTAACTACATAGCTAAAGCCGAAGGCTCAGCATACGTTAAAGTTGGAGGAACAGTTGTTATAGCAGGGTTGAAGGTAGGTGTTGGAACACCATTCCCCGATACACCCAACGATGGTGTAATAACTGTTAATGCAGAATTCGTACCATTCGCATCACCAACGTTTGAACCCGGGCCTCCGGATGAAAACGCTATAGAACTTGCTAGGGTAATTGATAGAAGCATTAGAGAATTAAGAGTTGTCGATTTGTCAAAGTTAGCGATAATTCCCGGAGAAAAAGTATACATTCTATGGCTGGACATCTACGTTTTCGACCATGACGGTAACCTCTTAGACTCTTCAATGCTAGCTGCAATGACAACGCTTCTTACAGCAAAAATACCTAAAGCTGTTGTTAAGGAAGAGAAAAATGTTGAGTTGAATAAGGAAGAGAAAATACCGTTACCTATAAACAATAAGGTCGTTACGGTAACTGTAGGTAAAGTAAACAATAAGCTAATAATAGACCCTACTGTTGATGAAGAACAAATTCTTGAGTGCAAACTAGCAGTTTCAATCTCAGAGGACGGGAGAATAGCTGGAATGCAGAAAATGAGCACAGGAGTCTTTACTGAAGACGAAGTACTTGAGGCAGTGAAGTTAGCTAAGGAAGCATCTAAAACATTATTTGCTAAAATAAATGAGGCACTAAGCAAAGTTCAGTAATAAATTTTTTAAACCCAAACCAACATTCTTCTACCGAACGTGAAGGTGAGGCTTAGAAATGGGTAGGACAAAGGTTGTAGGAATAGCTGGAAGATACGGGGCAAGATACGGTTCAACACTTAGGAAGAGAGTAAGGGACATTTTAGAGAAAAGATACTCGCCACATACCTGTCCACTATGCGGATATAAAGGTAAGGTTGTTAGAATAAGTGTTGGACTATGGAAATGTAAGAAGTGTGGAGCAGTATTTGCTGGTGGAGCATACGTTCCTAGAACAGGACTTAGCAAGTTCTTCCCTCCCATAATCTATAGAAAGGAGTAAAATGGCTAACTTAGATAAAAAAGTCAAAATAATTTTCACCACATCACATAAGCCATCACCTAAACTTAGAACTTTTATTAAAGAATTAGCTGCAACAATACCATTCTCCATAAAAATCAATAGAGGTAAGAAAACACTCAGTATGCTCTATCTTGAAGCTTTAGAATTAGGCGCTAAAAACGTAATTGTGGCTCTAGAGAGGAAAGGCAATCCTAGTGGCTTATTACTTTACAGGGTTCTAGAGAAACCTTTAGGTTTAAAAAAGGAAGTATTGATTAAGATAGCTGGAGTTAGCTTGTGGCGTGAAATAGCAAACGCTGTGAAACCATATAATCCGCTATCGATAGCTGTTCTCTCATCCGAAGATGTAATGGAGCTTGCAGAAGCTTTAGTTAAAATGTTTAGTGCTACACCTGTATTTAGTGAGGACGAAGCTAAAGGGTTCGATATTTTAGTTAAAATAGTCATTAAGAGAAATATTAACTTAGTCATATTTGAAAACCCATCTACAAAGAAAATAGTTGGACCAATAATCAAGGTCAACGGTGTAAAGTTTTGGTAAGAAAGGCAATAATAGAAGTAGAGGTTGAAAAAACTGAGGAAGCAAAAACACTGCATAAGGCTCTTACTCCTGAAGCAAAATCCGCCCCTACATCTAAAACTAAGGCTAAAATTTATGCTTCTAAGCAAAAAATTAAAATAATCATAGAAACCGATACAACCTCAAGTTTAAGAGCTGCACTTAATTCCTATCTCTCATGGGTCTCAAGTATACTTAAAACTCTTAAACGCTTAGAATAAACGGAGGAAAAGGTGTATTGAGCCTTGGCTGAGAAGCTACCTCCCGAAGTTCAAGCAAAATTAGCTCAATTCCAGCAGGTACAAGAGCAATTAAAAATGATTTTAGCTCAGAAGCAAAGTGTTCAAGCCGAATTAAGGGAAGTTGAAAGTGTTCTTGCAGAACTAGAGAAACTACCTGACAATATAGAGTTATACAAGAATGTAGGACACATTCTAATTAAAACATCTAAAGAGGATGTAGCGAAGGAGCTTAATGAAAGAAAAGAGATACTTGAGTTAAGAATGAGGACTCTTGAGAAACAGGAAGCCTATCTTCAAAAGCAATACGATGAGCTTAAGAGGAAGGTAACTGAGGAGTTAATGAAAACATATAGGACTGCAACGTAAAAAATACTGTTTAAACAATTTTTCACTTATTATCTAATTTGGTGTTTTTACTTTGTCGAGAAAACCTACTGATATTATTGTATTGAATTTAGATTTCAAGAAATTAGATGATGATCTTCTAGCTAGGATCGTTGAGAAAGCAGAGAAAGTTATTAGGAAAACTATTGAGGAGAGGGTGGGTTCAAGTTTCATAGGCGATCTAAACATTATTGTTACAGCAGATAGAAGCAAAGACAAGGTTACGTTTACTGTTTCGATAGAGTTTACAGCTCCAAAAATTTTAGAAATAGATTATGAAAGCATATTAGAGGAAGCATCTGAGAAAGCCTTTAAAGCCATTGAGGAGTGGTTGAAAAAGAATGCTGGAATGCGAAATAGAGAAAATAGTGCAAATACTAGCTAAGGCAAGAAGGATAGCGTTAATAACACATAAAAATGCAGATCCCGATGCTTTCTTTTCAGCATATGCCTTTAACAAAATTATCTCATACATCAATTCCAAAGCGGAGACAACATTTATTTTCCCTGAAAGTATAAGCTCTTTAACACGAAAGCTGCTTGAAAACCTATCGTTGACAATAAGCTACATTAAAAAATATGATGAACTACGTGGAAAATACGACACTATTGCAATTTTAGATACAGGGTCTCCTGAGCAATTAGGAGAGTTTATGAGCTTAGTTGAAGAGGCTGAGAAAATATTACTAATAGATCATCACTATACTCATAAGTACTTCAGAGAGAGAGCAGTACTTTGCGTTGATTCTGAAGCTAAATCAACTGCTGAAATTGTTTACTTGTTCTTCGAGAAACTAGGGATAGACATAGATAGGGAAGTTGCAGTAGGGCTTTTAGCAGCAATACTTTACGATACAAGACAGTTCAGTATAGCTAGACCTAAAACTCTTAGAATATCGGCTAATTTATTAGAGGTTGTTGGTGAGCTAAGAGAGATACTTAAGCTTTTCAGAACCTCAATGGATATTTCGGAGAAAATAGCTAGACTAAAAGCAGCTATGAGAATGAATCTTTACAGAGCAAACAACTTCTTAATAGCAATAAGTGATGTTGGAGCTTATGAAGCGAGTGCCGCAAGGGCTCTTCTGGATTTGGGAGCAGATGTAGCATTCATAGTTTCAGAAGACGATACCGTACGTGTTTCAGTTAGGGCTAAAGAGGGCTTCGTAAAACAAACAGGCATCCATTTTGGCAGAGATATTATGGCTAAGCTCGGCGAAGCATTAGGGGGAACAGGTGGGGGTCACGATGTAGCGGCTGGAGCTGAAGGTAGAAACGTTTCGAAGGACTATGCTAAGGGAAAAATTATTGAAATACTCTCTGAAAAGCTAAAAGAAAAAGGATACAAAATAACAATGTTAAAACCCTAACTTAACTTGAGGTAGAACTGTCTCTTGAAAGTAATAACCGTAGAGAATCTAACATATTACTATCCTGGTTCAACGAAGCCTGCACTGAAAAATGTTAGTATGGAAATTGAAAGAGGAGACTTCATAATAATAACCGGTCCTAGCGGCAGCGGGAAATCAACACTTATAAGAACATTTAATGGTTTAATACCACATTTTTACAAGGGGAGATTTGAAGGTAGAGTTTTAGTTTTTGGTGTTGATACTCGTAAAGCTTCTGTAGCAGAACTATCAAGAAAAGTAGGAATGGTGTTCCAAGACCCTGAGAACCAAATACTTACGCTTTCAGTTGAAAGAGAGATAGCATTTGGCCTTGAAAACCTAGGCTTAAACCCTAAGGAAATAAGGCGTAGGGTTAATGAGTCTTTAAGAAGCCTTAGAATTGAGCATTTAAGATATCGTGTTCCTTTTGAACTATCCATAGGCGAACAGCAGAAAGTAGTCGTTGCAGCCGTTCTCGCCATGAAACCTGAAGTCTTAGTGTTTGATGAACCAACAGCCCACATGGATCCTCTTAGTGCATTAATGTTTGCAGAAATATTAGGTGAATTGAATAAGCAAGGATACACTATAATTGTTGTTGAGCATAGGTTAGACTTACTTGTAAAATACGCTAATAGAATGGTCGTGCTTAAAGATGGTAAAATCGTTAAGATAGGTTATCCGCTCGAAGTTCTTGCTGAGGAAGACATAGAGAATGCCGGAATTAATGTTCCAAAATATATTACTTTATTTAAAAAGCTTAGATCCTATGTGAGCATAGCGACCATACCTAAAAGCACTGATGAAGCATCAAAGATGCTGAGGGAGATAGCCTATGGAAACAGTAATAGAGGTTAGAAATCTCTCATACATGTATCCTGGAGGAATTGTTGCACTCAAAAATGTGAGCCTTGATGTTTACTTAGGAGAGAAACTTGTAATCTTAGGCTCTAATGGGGCTGGAAAATCGACACTAATAAAGCACTTTAATGGTCTACTTAAGCCTCAGAGAGGATATGTGAAAGTTTTTGGTGTTGATACTCGTAAAGCTTCTGTAGCAGAACTATCAAGAAAAGTGGGGATAGTATTTCAAAACCCTTATCATCAATTCTTTTCGGAAAAAGTATGGGATGAAGTTGCGTTTGCACTTAAAAACTTCGGGTACTCTGAGGAAACAATAAAGTACAGGGTTACTAAGGTACTTAGACTATTTGACTTATACGATTATGCTGATAAGCCTCCTTTCGAACTAAGTAGCGGTGAAATGCGTAGATTAGCTATAGCGTCTATTTTAGCATATGACCCGGACATAATAGTTCTAGATGAACCCACCGTGGGTCAGGATAGAATTCAGAAGGAGAAACTTAAAGAGTACATTAGGCTTCTTTCCCTTCAAAATAAAACGATAATTCTTGTAACTCATGACATAGAGTTTGTTACTGAAGGATTTGATAGAATAGTAGTAATGTCTAATGGTATGATAGTAGGAGAAGGTAGTCCGAGAGAAATACTTTATGATGAAGAATTACTTAGAAAAGCAAACCTAATATTGCCCCAAATACCTGAAATCGCACTTAAAATGGGCGATAGTGCCGTGTTTAAGAAGAAGCCTTTAACCGAAGATGAACTCTTATCGTTGATTGTGGATATTTTAGGTGTTAGGAAATGAGAGGTATTATGGAATCTCTCTATGAGATGTTTATTTTCCGTAGAGAAAACAAGTTTCTTAATAATGTAGATCCTAGAATGAAATTTTTAACACTAATCATCCTAATGACACCCATATTTTTAACTATGAATCCCCTATTTTACATGGCAATGTTCTTGTTCTTACTATTCCAAACATTTACATTAGCCAATAGTAGGAGAATATTTTTCTCTCTCAAAGGCATAGTTAAGCTTCTCATAATGTTCTACATTGTAATTTACATATTCAATGCCTACCCTAACTTCCTAAATTTAGAAGCAGCATATTTCTCATTTATTTCAATATTCAGGTTCTTCCTACTAGTGTATATGTTTACATTATTCTTCACAACAACATATATTGATGATTTAGCTCAAGCTCTTTATAAACTAAAAGTACCCTATCATGTAGCTTATGCTCTTGTTCTGTCCGTGAGGTTTGTTCCAACAGTTGCAAGAGATATTATACAGATATATGATGCGCAAAGATCTAGGGGTTTAGAATTAGATAAGGGAGGTTTCTTTGAGAGACTTAGGAAAATGTTGCCGATACTTATTCCGGCGTTTATAATATCTATTTTGAGAGTTGATTTTGTTGCTGAAGCATTAGAATCTAGGGCCTTCGGATCTTCACCTAAAAGAACATTTATGACAGAGCTTAAGCTAAGAAAGCACGATATAGTTTACATTCTCTTATCTTTTGCGTATGTTTTAACGACATATACTCTTATAGAAGGAGAAGTACCATTTCTTACCTGGATGTAGAAATGCTTAGGATATATGTTGACTACAGGGAGAAAAACAGTTCCGTATATGAGTTTCTAAGGAAGAGCGGTGTTAAAGTTTTCTTTGAGAATCTTGAAACGTGCGACTATTTAGTTTCCGATAGGGTATGTGTTGAGAGGAAAACGGTTCGTGATTTCGTGAAGTCCCTTTTTGACGGTAGACTCTTCGATCAGGCATCACGTATGGTAACTAAGTTCGAAAAACCTGTTATTATAGTTGAAGGTGAAATTTCTAAGATAAAGGAGATTACTGAGAAAATATCAGCAATTTATGGAGCACTAGTTAAGCTTGCAGTGGAAATGAACGTTACCGTATTATGGACCAGATCATCCGAGGATACAGCTACAGTACTCTATCTTCTAGCTAAACATGAACAGGAGGTTCTTAAACGAGTAAAAGCTGTTATACCTAAAAAACCTAGGACAGTAGATGTCAGAAGTTGGCAGCTGTTCATTCTCCAGAGCTTTCCGGGGATAGGTCCTAAATTAGCTGAGAAACTTCTGGAGAAGTTTGGATCTTTAGACAGAGTTTTCTCTGCTTCAGCAACAGAGTTAGCTCGTATAGTTGGATATGAGAAAGCTCAAAAAATAATTCAAATACTTAAAACACCCTATTCGAAAGTGGAAGAGGCGAAAAAGGAGGACATTTTAAAATTCTTTAAGAGCTAACATTTGGCTAATTTTCGAATTATTGGAAGAGACGCATATTCCTTTGAAAGCTTGTCGCAAAGTATTCCTCTAGGTCTATTTTCTCTCCTTAAGACCCTAATTAGCGACGTGGGTGTAGCTATTAAGTCGACGGGTACGTCATGGTTGTCTTTTGGGAGAGGTCTGTTGAGTACTTGGAGATCGTGGACTAACGCTATAATCGCTATGTCGTACGCTATTTTTCCTGCTTCAAGCAAAATAGCGTATTCTAAATCGCCGAAACCTCCGCCTTTCCCTATTCTGACACCGTTGATTCTAGATACTGCAACGCATCCTACAATGAACAAATCTACTTCAGGAATAGCGTAGGGGTCATCGACTATTTTCCCTAAGGTCATAGCGCCTCTTATTGTTGAAGCAAATCCTATTTTCGAATAACCTATTTTGTTAGGATCAACTATTACGAATCCTCTCCGAAGTCTGGGCGTAGGCATAACAATGGTCTTTCCATGCATTAAAGCTTGCATTCTAATGTGCTTAAGTGGAGAGTCGGGATCTATTTTTATGATATTCGCTTTTTTAAATACAGATGTTTCAGCAATTATTTTGGCTGCTCTATCTGCTCCTTTAAAATTAGGTATTCTATGATAAATGGGTTTAGGTGGTAGTGCTACACCTCTACTCTCAAGCATATTCCAGATGTGTCTTCTTAGTTCTCTTTTGAAAAGGCTTAGTGATGACATTTCTTATCAGCTATCTTCTATATGTTATCATTCCTATCGTTTATTAGGTGACAAGTGAGTTTATAAATCCGTGCTGTATTTAGCTTTAGGTGAACTCGGGTAAGGTGAGTGCTGAAAAAGTTTAGGGGTCGTGTTGGGTCATGGTAAAGTATAAGATGGTTGAAGACATCCTAAAGATAATGAACAATATTGAGCAAGTTAGAAACATAGGCATTATAGCCCATGTTGATCACGGTAAAACAACAACCTCAGACAACCTGCTAATGGCTGCTGGAATTATTTCGCCTAAAATAGCTGGTGAAGCTTTAGCTCTAGATTATTTGGATGTTGAGCAGAAGAGAGGTATAACTGTTAAATCAGCTAACATAAGCCTTTACCACGAGTACGAAGGTAAACCTTACGTAATTAACCTAATAGATACGCCAGGGCACGTTGATTTCTCCGGTAAAGTAACTAGAGCTTTAAGAGTACTCGACGGATCGCTTGTCGTTGTAGATGCTGTTGAAGGTGTTATGACACAAACAGAGACAGTTCTTAGACAGTCTCTTGAAGAACGTGTAAGACCACTGCTTTTCATAAACAAGGTTGATAGGTTAATTAAGGAACTTAAGCTTACACCACAGCAAATTCAGGACAGAATAGTTCAAATAATAAAGGAAATCAACGGCCTCATAGAAACCTATGCTGAACCACAATTTAGAAGCAAATGGAAACTCGACGTTAGAAAGGGTATGGTTGCTATAGGAGCTGCTAAGGATAAGTGGGGATTCACAATACCTTACGCCTTATCTAAAGGGATAAAGTTCTCAGACGTTATTGAAGCATATAGAAGAGGGCCTGAAGGAGTAAAGGATCTTCAAGAAATGGCGCCTTTACATGTGTCACTACTCGACATGATAGTAAGGTTCGTTCCAAATCCGAAAGAAGCACAACGCTACAGGATACCTAAAATATGGAAGGGCGACATAAATTCCGAATTAGGCAAGGCTATGATAGAATGTGATCCTGATGGACCAACAGTGATTTTCGTAAACAGTATCCACATAGATCCGCATGCGGGCTTAGTAGCTACGGGAAGAATATTCTCCGGAACTATAGAGACTGGCGATGAAGTTTGGCTTGTACAAGCAAGAACAAAGAATAGAGTACTACAAGTAGGATTGTACATGGGGCCTCATAGGGAAATTGCTGAGAAAATACCAGCAGGAAACATCGTAGCATTACTGGGTGTAGACAAGGCTCGTGCCGGTGAAACGCTTGTCGCACCGGAATACAAAGACCAAGCATATCCGTTCGAGAAGTTAAGATACATTTCAGAACCTGTAGTCACAGTAGCTATTGAACCTAAGAATGCTAGGGATCTACCTAAGCTAATAGATGCACTAAGGAAAATGAGTATCGAAGACCCCAACCTTGTCGTTAAGATAAATGAGGAAACAGGAG
This sequence comes from Thermoprotei archaeon, assembly GCA_021158265.1. Classification (GTDB taxonomy): domain Archaea; phylum Thermoproteota; class Thermoprotei_A; order EX4484-217-1; family EX4484-217-1; genus DRYM01. Next base: position 5,307 of record JAGGUY010000008.1, on the reverse strand, counting down.
AATATCTAATCTCGGGTATGGGGCACTTACACTTAGAAATAACACTTACATTTCTCAAAGAAAACTACGGTTTAGAGGTTATCGCATCACCGCCAATCATAGTTTATAGGGAAAGCATAAGATCTTCATCAAAAATATTTGAAGGTAAATCGCCAAACAAGCACAACAAATTCTACATTTCAGTTGAGCCTCTAGATGAAACAACAATTAAGCTTATTCAGGAAGGAATAATATCTGAAGACCAAGATCCAAGAGAAAGAGCTAAAATACTTAGAGATCGAGCAGGATGGGATACTGATGAAGCAAGAGGAGTTATCGCAATAGATGAGAGAATAAACGTTTTCATAGATAAAACGAAGGGCGTACAGCATCTAAGGGAAGTAAAGGACACAATGATCGGAGGCTTCAGATACGCTATGGCTGAAGGACCCTTAGCTCATGAACCCGTGAGGGGAGTTAAGGTAATACTTCACGACGCTGTAATACATGAAGACCCGGCACATAGAGGACCAGCACAAATCTATCCAGCAGTTAGGAACGCTATTTTCGCTGGAATGCTAACTTCGAAACCGACGCTTCTAGAACCCATACAGAAGCTTGACATAAGAACTCCGATGGAATACATGGGGAATGTAACGAGAGTTGTTACTCAGAGAAGAGGCAGAATAGTGACAGTCCTACAGCAAGGGCCAATGGTTAGAATAATAGCTGAAATGCCTGTAGCTGAATCACAAGACTTAGCAACAGTACTTAGAAGCGTAACTGCCGGTAGAGTCTTTTGGGGTACAGAATTTAGCAGATGGGCTCCAGTACCTGACTCACTACTATGGGATCTTGTAAGGAAAATTAGAGAGAGGAAAGGATTAAAACCTGAACCGCCAAAACCCGAGGACTTCATTTCACTCTAAACATGTTTTATAAAACAATAGCCCCTAAATAACAAAACTATTTTCTTACGTTTTCTTAGAGAAAAGTAGAGAGGATAATCTATGCCCAAATACAGTGTACCTAAAGGATTTAGAGACTTACCACCAGACATTATGATTCTAAGGAAGAAAATACTTAGAATAATTGAAGAAACCTTTATAAAATACGGATATGACCCCATAGAGACTCCGGCCTTGGAATATTGGGACACTCTTAAGGGGAAGTATGGTGAAGAAGCTGAGAACAAACTTGTTTACAAGTTTAAGGATCCTTGGAGTGAGAAATGGTATGCGCTAAGGTACGACTTAACTGTTCCATTGGCAAGGTTTCTTTCAAACCATGTTGTTCAGTTTCCCTTCAGAAGATACCATATTTCAAGAGTTTGGAGACATGAAAACCCGCAGAGAGGAAGGTATAGAGAGTTTTGGCAATGCGACATAGATATTGTTGGTTCACCGTATCCTGAAGCAGATGCTGAAATAGTTAATGTGCTATCTGAAGCTATAGAGAACATAGGGCTAAGGAATTTCAAAATAAAACTCAATGATAGAAGAATGCTTGCCGGAATATTTGAGGAAACACTTTCTCTAAAGAACGTTATTTCAGTCTATAGGATAATTGATAAATTAGATAAGATAGGTTATGAGGGAGTACGTGAAGAACTTGCTAAAGCTGGATATTCTAATGAAACCATAGAGAAAATAATCGAAATAATATCTATTAGTGGATCTCCGGAGAAGGTTCTTGACGAAATAGAGGAAATGTATGGTGGAAATAGAAAAGTAGGTGAAGCCGTTCTGCACCTTAGAGAAATGTTGGACTTCATAAAGTACAGAAATAAAGTATCCGTTGAGCTCTCGTTAGTTAGAGGATTGGATTACTATACAGGTCCCATATTCGAATATGTTGTTGAAAAACCTAAAATAGGCAGTATAGCTGGTGGCGGAAGATACGATAACCTCATAGAAATATACACCGGAAAACATACACCATCAACAGGAGGTTCAATAGGTATTGAGAGGGTAATTGACGCAGGTCTCGAATTAGGTATTTTCAGACTTGATATGAAAACCTACACTAAAGTATACGTGTTATCGCTTAAACACGATAGGGAAACATATCTTTACGCTTCAGCCATCGCTAACATGTTGAGAGAAAAGGGAATTCCAACGCAAGTAGATGTTATGAGACGGAGTGAGCAAGCACAGAGAAGATATGCTATAAAGAAGGGCATAAACGTAGTGGTTTATGTAGGTCCTAAGGAGGTCTCTGAAAGAAGGGCAACAATTTACGATAGAAAGAGTGGCACTAGGAAGGTTGTTGATTTAGGAAGGGTTGTTGAGGAAGTGCTTAAGTTTTTAGAGGGCTAAATCTTCAAGAGTAGATGGTGGAGCTATTTTAAGTATCGCTGAAACGACTATGGCTCCAACTAAAGCTGTAGTAGTTATCATGGAGTAAAGTGTTGGATCAATTATCCCAGACCTTAATCCTTCATACGCGACAATAATCGTTATACTTGTCTTAACATTGTATACTGCTAGTACGTGAGCATATTTTATGGGGCAACAGGTTTTAGAGGCAATATAGGCTCCTCCAAACGTAGACATAAACGTTATTATGAACAATATTGCAAAGAATGGTAAGTTTGTTGCTACGAGAGTTAAATCAACAAGTACCCCTGAGTAGAAGAAAAATATCGGTATAAAGAAGCCAAACCCTAACCCTCTTATTTTCATTTCTAAACTCTTATGGCTTTTAGCAGTTTCTGCAATTAATATTCCTAGAATAAACGCTGTAAGTGTTGCATGAATACCTAAAGCTGATGAAACTATTGCTAAAAGAATCAACAATAAAATTATTATTTTTAATTCAAGCTCCCACGTGCTCTTTAAAGCTAAAATAAGTTTACCTGTTCTAGGTACCATATAGAACAATACAACTAGAAGAACGATGTATAGTGTTGAGAATAAACTAAACTTCCCTAAGATAATACTTAGCCCTATAATGCTAAGTATGTCACATATTATTGCTGCTCCGAAAAGGACTTGTCCTAAAGGAGAATAGAGAATCAACATGTCATAAAGTATAGTGTAAACTGCGGCTGCGCTTGTAGCTGCTAATGCTACACTTGCTAATAGTGAAGTCTCATTTATCCCATACCTGTAGCTAAGAAACGCCATTACCGCTACGAGTGGTATGAAGAATATGGCTGAACCTATGGTTATACTTTCTTTTAATCTCTTCTTAAGTACATGAAATTCTATTTCAGTGCCTGCAATGAACATAAGCATTATTGCACCTATTTCCGCTAGAAAGGCTAAGGTTTCTGTTGGTTCGACACCGACTATTCGTGCTATGCTTCCAAAAGCTAGCTCAAGTATTGCTGTTGAGATACCTGTTCTTAGGGAAATATATCCTGCAACAACTATTAGTACACCAGCTATTAACATGTCAATGAATTGTTCGAGTTCGCCTATGCCTGATATTATCTCTGGGTGCTGCTTAATGTAGTCAACAATACCGATAATTACAGCTATAATGGCTATTTCTGCGAAGGTTCTTTTAAGGTTCAAATTATATCAGCCCTTCGCTTTGGAAGTAGCTTATGTTGTAAGCTAATGTAACCTTAACCTGTTTTTAATTGGAAGAGAAAGTTTCCTATAGTGATAGTTCAAGCGTACACTTTATGTTTTTCCCATATGAAAAAGCCAGAATAGATTTATAAATAAGCAATGTCCTCTCTCAATAAGGCATAAGGGCTATGATCTCTTGGGGGGAGGCTTATTGGCGAAATATAGGGTAACCATAGATAAAGATGCCTGTATAGGAGACGGAATATGTATTTCAATATGTCCTGAAGTCTTCGAATTTGATGATGAAGGTAAAGCTAGGGTTACCGAGAAATATAGGACAGCGAGCAATTACGAAGGAGAAGTTGAAGCAAACGAGGAGCTTGAAAACTGCTTAACACAAGCAGAGTCCATGTGTCCAACTCAGGCAATAAAGCTATTCAAATTGGAGTAGAGAACGTTTTTTCTTTCTCTCTTTAATTTTATTGTTACTAACGTATAATGTATGAAAATATGACCATAAACGATCTAAATATGGCGTTAGCAACATCTCTAAGAGAAACTATCCCTTTAAGTTCGCCATCCTTCGAAATAACAAGGTGCCTTATCTTCTTAGAGAACATCACATGTAAAGCCTCAACAACTGTGCTTTCCGGAGGTAAAGAGATTACTTCCTTCGTCATGAACTTTACTACAGGTTCTTCAAGAACCTTAACCCCGTGCTCTTTTAATGCCCTAATAATATCTCTCTCAGAAATTATTCCCCTAACTAAGTTACCATCTGTGACTATAACGCATCCAACATCGTATATTGCAAGCTTCTCAACAACATCTTCCAATGTGGAATCTTCGCTAACAGTGATTACAGGATTCTTCATTATCGATGCTAACGTTAACCTTAAAGTATTAGTCAAAGGAGTTCCCTCGAACAGTTTTTAGAAATAAAAAATCTAAAGTTTAGCTTTAAATATGCGACTAAAAATCTAAATGGTTTAGCTTAAAACTTTATTTGTTCAATATTCAGACAAATGCCTTTACATCATCGCATACTCAGAGTCGGGAGTATTCATCATGCAGACTCTTTCTTCAAGGATTGTTAAGATAGTTTCTTCTCTATAAGTTTTCTCTTAACTATTTCGGCGACTAATTTCCCATCAATTTTTCCTCTTAATTCCTTCATAGCTAATCCCATAACTATGCTGAACGCTTTATGCCTCCTCTCTTCAATATCCTTTCTTTTCTCCTCAATTATTTTATTAACGAGTTCTTCAACATCTTTAATAGAAATTCTCTTTAAGCCTAAGGCTTTTATAGCATCTGATACATGTCTGTTAGGATTATGTGCTATCCATTTTAGAATTTCCGGTATTGCTTCTTTAGCTAATTCTCCCTTTGAATAGAAGTCAAATATTTCCTCTATGTGCTCGTCTACTATGTTATCTATGGGTACTCCTTCGCTCTTAAGTGATTTGAGAGTGTTTTCTAAAGTTGTTGCTACTAATGTGGGACTTACTTTTCCACGGTGTTTTACAACAATTTTCTCGAACAAGTCTAGCCAGTACGACTTTATCATTTGTTTCGCTAAGTCCTCGCTTAACCCGTATTCCTCAATGAATTTTTTGAGTTTCTTTTCCGGCATTTCCGGCAGATTCTCCTTAATTTTTCTTAGAAGTTCCTCAGTGATTTCTATTGGTGGCACGTCTGTTTCCGGATACATTCTTGCTGCTCCAGGTTGCGGTCTCATATATCTTGTTGTTCCGTCGGGATTTGCTGCTCTTGTTTCTTTAGGTATTCCTTTCAGAGCATATTT
>JAGGUY010000006.1 GCA_021158265.1 Thermoprotei archaeon | reverse complement strand
GTACCTAACGCTGGAGTTGAAGATGCAATACGTGTAGCTAACGAAGCCGTGAAGATACTTTACGAATGGGATTCTCTCAAGAATGCGAAAAAGAAGAAATTCTTTTATCCATCATTACTGCACGAGGTGAAATAGTTAAACATGGTTTCACCCAATGTTGTCTCAATAGTTTCGAAAGTAGTTAAAGACATTAAAGAATGGAATATCAGAAGCTCATCCGGAGTAGCTGAGGTAGCACTAGAGAATCTTGCAGAAATAGTTAAACTAAGTAGTTCAGTAAAAGACCTGGTCGAGAACGTAACATATGCTGCTAATGAAATAATTTCTTCGAGACCTACATCTGCAATGTTAATTAATTCTTTTAGAGAAATTCTGCTCACCTTAAAACATAGTCTAGAGGAAAACATAGATTTCAAAAGCAATGTTTCACTTATTCTCAAGAAAATAAGCTATTTACTTAGAAAATCACGTGAAGATATAGAGAAGATATCAACTATAGGAGCTAATAGAATAGTTCATGGAGACATCATAATCACTGCAACATACAGTAAGACAATAATGAAGATTTTCGAAAGAGCACTCGCTCAAGGTAAAAAGTTTGAAGTTTACGTTGCAGAGTCGAGACCGGGGGATGATGGAAAAATAATTGCTTCGAAACTTTCCAGAATGAACATTCCGGTTACATTAATCGTTGATTCAGCAATGAGGTATTTTATGAAGGATGTTACGAAAGCTTTTCTTGGAGCAGAAGCTGTAGCGGCAAACGGCGCAGTCATTAGTAAAGTAGGTTCATCATTGTTAGCACTAGTAGCTCATGAGGCAAGAGTGAGAGTTTTCGTTGCTTCTTCAACATTAAAGTTCAGTTATGAGACAATATTTGGCGAATTAATCAAGATACCTCATGCTCCAGAAAGGACAATTATTGATGAGGAAACAAAGAAGAAGATAGGTGAAAAATTAAAGGTCGAAATACCGTTGCTTGACGTAATTCCGCCAGAGTATGTTGACGCAATAATAACAGAGTATGGCGTTATCGCACCACAAGCTATTCCAATACTTATGAAGCAAATTTACGGTAAATGGCCTCCCGAATACCCAGACATACAAACCCTAATAGGTGAGGTGAGAAAATGTCTACAATAATTCCTGAAGATGTAGTGAAAATAGCTGACGACATAAAGACAATGAGGATTAGGGGAGCTGGCAGAATAGCTAGAGCAGCCGCTTTAGCTCTCAAAATAGCTGCTGAGAAATATTCTGGAAGAAAAGAGGTAAGCGAGTTTATAAGGTACATAGATGAGATAGCTAAGTTACTTTTATCCACTAGACCTACTGCTGTATCCCTGCCTAATGCGGTAATGTATGTTACATCTAGGTTGAAAAGAACTAAACCAGCAGCACTTGATGAAGCAATTTCTCTTGTAGTGCGTTATTCAAACGAGTTCATAGAATACTCTAGAACAGCAACAGAAAAAATAGGCTTAATAGGTTCAAGAAGAATTCAAGATGGGGACGCGATTCTAACCCACTGCAATAGTTCAGCAGCAGTCTCGGTTATAATTCATGCTTTCAAGCAAGGTAAGAATATAAGGGTTTATGCTACAGAAACTCGCCCCAAATTCCAAGGACATATAACCGCTAAAGCGCTTCTCTCCGAAGGAATAGATGTAACTCTAATTCCTGATTCAGCTGTTAGATACATAATGAAGAAAGTAGATAAGGTCATTGTTGGAGCAGATACTGTAGCAGCCAATGGCGCTGTGGTTAACAAAATAGGCACATCGAACATAGCGTTAGCAGCTAAGGAAGCAAGGGTTAGAATGTTCGTAGCAGCTGAAACATACAAGTTCAGTCCCGCAACAGTCATAGGGGAACTTGTTGAAATAGAGGAGAGAAGCCCATTAGAAATAGTTAGTGAGGAGTATCTTAGAGAAAACCCAAATGTGAGAGTAAGAAATCCCGCATTCGACGTTACACCACCTGAATACATAGACGCCATAATAACTGAGGAAGGACTAATACCTCCTCAAGCAGCATTTCTAGTGCTAATAGAGAAGTTTGGATGGATAATTCAAGACTACTTCATGAAGGAATTTAAATCAGTTAGAGAGGAGTATGAGGAATGGTATTAGACGTCGTAGCAATAGGAAACGCAAACGTAGACATAGTAATGTACGTAGATAGAATTCCTAGAGAAGACGAAGCATTAGAAGCTTACGACTCAGTAATTTCAGCTGGCGGTTCAGCATCAAACTATGCTGTAGCTCTTGCAAGACTGGGTATAAGATGCGGATTCATCGGAAGAGTAGGCGATGACAGTTTTGGGGAATTTGTGAAAAGAGAATTCGAAAAAGAAGGAGTGGATATTTCGAGGCTCAAAGTAGATAGGGAACATCCTACAGGTAAAGTTTTCATTATCGTAACGAAGAATGGAGCTAGAAGAATGATTGCTCATAGAGGAGCAAACGCTTACATAACACTGGATGAGTCGGATGAGGAATATATTTCAAGAGCAAAACTTGTCCATGCAGCTAGCATAAGAAGGGAGCTTGCGTTAGAGATAGCAAAAGTGTCTTCAAAATACAAAATAACTTTCAGCTATGATCCAGGCTTAGTAGTGTGCAAGTATGGTTTGGAAGAGTTAAAGCCAATATTTTCTCACGTAAAAATACTCTACCTTAACCTTAGAGAACTAGAATGCTTAACTGGAAGTAAAGATCCGGAATCAGCATCTAAGCTTCTCCAATATGGACCTAAGTTAGTGATAGTTAAAATGGGATCTAAAGGATCCTACCTAGTACTTAGTGAAGCAAGAATACGGGTACCACCGTATAAGCCAAAGAAAGTTGTTGATACAACAGGTGCGGGTGACGTATTTGCAGCAGCTCTAACAGCAGGATTACTTAAAGGCTTAAGCTTATGGGACAGCGCATTATTCGCTAGTGTTGCGGCAGGACTTAAAGTTGAAAGGAAAGGAGCTCGTAATGGCATACCGTATGAGAGAGAGGTGCTTAGCATATTTAAAGAGGTAAAGTCGAAGCTTGAAAAGGAACTAATAACTTAAGACGATAAGGAAATCTAAATGACCTTCACCCTAAGGTTAATTCTAATTTTTTCCATGAGGTCTTCGAAATCTACGACCCCATACTTGCTAAAAAAGTTAAACCATCCACGGGAAAATCTATTGTCTTTCAAGCTTATTCTTCTTAAAAATTCGTCTTTCGCCAAACTTCTACATTCAACATAGGACATAAGTGCCGGTATAGTATTCCATGGGCTAATATAGTATTTGATGCCGCCTATAAATCTCCTAATAACATTGAATAATTCTGAAGAGCCTTCTACGCTAGCATATCCAACATCCCCTTCAGCCTCAAAGTATTTACCATTTCTTAGTTCATCAAATCTATCGACAACCAAGTAGAGTTCAAAAATTCTTCCACCAGGTATGTCCTCCCTACATACAAGTGTAAGTTTAAAGATGCTATGTTTGCCAAGAACTATTCCAAGTATTTTCTCCCTAAACTTAGGCTTCTGAATGTTTCTTATTACAACTTTTACTTTAACTTCTAAACCGTTTTTACTCACAATATTAACCCATTGAGATTTAGTTAAATACTGATTTTTAAATATTAAATATTCGGGGTGAATAGGATGGCCGAGGAAATACCCTTAAGACCTGTGGGTAGGCAGGACATACATAAGCTAGAAACCGCATTACTCATAGCAACACTACTAAGACCCGATGTTATAGAGGAAATAAAGAAAGCTGAAGAAAGACTTACATGGGTAGATAGCTTAGCCGTAGCTGCAGCGGCACTTGCAAGATCAAAAGCAGGTATGTCAGTTTCACAAATTGCTGAAGAACTTGGTAGGAGCGAAGGAACCATAAGGAACCATCTACAGGCGAAAACGAAAGCTGGAAAGCTAATTCAAGAAACATATCAAAGATTCCTAAGGGAAGGCGTAAGAATAGAAATTCCAGAAGCTGTAGCTAAATTAGCTCCGCCACCTGAAGTAGAGAAGTATAAGAAAGAAGTTGAAGAACTTAATGAGAAACTAAAGAAACTTGAAGAGGAGAAGAAATCTCTGGAAGAAAAGGTGAAAAACCTAGAAGAACAAATCAGCAGTTTACGTAGCGAGAATGAGAAATTGAAGGAGGAGGCTTCAAAGTATAAGGAGAAAATAGAGAGAATTAAGGAAATTTTGTTGAAGTAAACTGAGTTCTAAAACACTAATTTTTTATGTCTGGTTCTGTAAAATATTCTTCACCGCAACATTAGTAGGGGTTAAAGAATTGGTTAGCATTCTTCTTCTAAACCCAACAGTAGTAACCATGAATGGTGAAAACGAAATAATACGGGAAGGCTTCGTATACATAGAAAACGGTAAAATAATCGATGTTGGCAGTATAGATAAGCTACCTTACGAGTACAAGTACTCTGATTTGGTTCTAAACTTAAAGAATAAAGTCGTTCTTCCAGGATTTGTAAGCTATCATACCCATTTAAGTCTCTTCCCACTGAGATTCATGGGGTTAGGATTAACATTAAGTGAATGGGAAGAAACAGTTGCATGGCCTTATGAGAGCACGTTAACACCGGAGGAATCTCTTTACGCGTCTAAACTAGCAATTTACGCTTTCATAAAGAACGGTGTTGTAGCTTTCGCGGACATGCATTTTAACATGGACTCTGTAGCTAAGGTAGCTAAAGAATCCGGGCTTATTGCAAACCTCTCAGTAGCAATACTTGAAACAGGAAGTTTCAGTTACGAAAAAACATTAAAGGAAAACATTGAACTTTACCGTAAATGGAACGGTGTAGATAATGGTAGAATTAACGTATACTTAGGACCTTGCAGTCTAAGGTATTTATCAAGAGAACAGCTAAGTGAAATAGCGTTAATAGCGAAGGAGGAGAACATAGGAGTGCATGTTCATGCATCCGAAACTTTAGACGATGTAAGAAGGACTAAGGAAAAATTTAATAAGAGACCCATTGAGGTTCTCAAAGACTACGGATTATTATCAGAGAACACCATTATTGCTCATGCAGTATGGGTCACTGAAAAGGAAATAAATTATATAGCGAAGTCTAAAGCGAATGTAGCACATTGCCCGGTATCAAACAACATTCTCCTTTCAGGCAATATGCCACTAGTTGACATGGTCTCTAAAAATGTTAGAATAGGTTTCGGAACAGACATAAACCCGTCATGGGATGTAATTTCCGAAGCTAGATTAGCATACTACACTACAAATACGCTCTATGGTGTACCTTCTAGAATATCGCCCTATATGTTATTAGAAATGGCTACAGGCAATTATGCGAAGTTTAAGGGCATAGAAAACCATGGGAAAATAGCTAAGGGATACGATGCAAACATCGTAGTGCTTGACTTTACAGGAATAAGAGGCTGGCCAAGGACTTCAAACATTTATGAGGCAATATTGTTTTCCGGAGCAAGCATTGAGACTGTTATAGTTAGGGGAGAGGTTATAATGGATTCCGGAGAGGTATTGACAATAAATGCTGACGAAATAAGAAAAGCCAAGAAGACCATTGAGAGAAAACTAAACAAAATATATGGTAAGTGAAGACTTTATCTTTTCGAAATAAACGGTTTTCTTAATTGAACATTCGATCGAAACGCTGTTTTCGGAAAGGACAACATAGTTGTAAAGAAAACTTCCTGGAACAATTATTGTTAAGTATTTTGAAAAACCAAGGTTCGTAAATCTTACTTCATAATTTTCAAATATTCCCTCATAATGTTTCTCGGGTTTTTCATTAATTGGTTCTATAGGTTTCCTAAAAAATACTCTGACGTACCTTTTCCTAGATGATTCTTCCTCAGAAAACCTATCTATATCATCTACAACTTTTATTTCACGAGGCAGCAACGTTATCATAACGTTTTTTGAGACTACTGTTGCTTCGTAAGGTTTAAGAATTAATGCTAAAGACTTTTTACCTCTCTCATCCCAAGGTATAATGATGCGTCTGCTCATAATGAATCACGTATTTTAAGTGTAAGGTGTAAATATATGGTTCACGGTGTTTACCTAAGAGAGCTTGCTAGAAAACTTTTCGGAGAAAACGTTTCATCGAAGATTTGGAAGCGCATGGAAATATTAGG
>JAGGUY010000010.1 GCA_021158265.1 Thermoprotei archaeon | reverse complement strand
CTCTATCTTAGCTTATAGAAAATAATACTATGAAGCATTTAATACTTATGCGCTAAATAGCAAGAAGTATTAAAGAAAAAACTTTAATACAAGTTTTTTCTTTAATATAATGGCGATTACCATGAAGGAATCCAGAGCTACGAAAGCCAAGATTACAGCATATATAGCTACATTTACTGCTCTAGTTTTTGCAGCAACTTCGGTCATAGTTGTTGAAACACCAGCTACGAAGGGATTCTTTAACCTTGGAGAAACCATGGTTTATACTGCCGCACTATTAGGAGGAATTGTTGTAGGAACGATTGCTGGCGGCTTAGGTTCAGCCCTAGCTGACCTATATTTGGGATACCCACACTACGCTCCAGGAACATTGATTATTAAGGGTATTGAAGGCTTCATAGTAGCTTATCTTTCATCAAGATTTAGGAGGCTAAACATTGCTCAATGGAAAGTAGTATCTGTGATTTCAGCCATCATAGCTTTCGGTCTCGTAGCGGGACTTGGATACACATACTATAGAGGAGAAACAATACTTTACTTCCTAGGGTCAGAGGTGAAATTCTCGATACCCGGGGAACTATGGTTCATCCTGGGGGCGCTATTGTCTCTAGGTATCCTCTATCTAGGGTTTAAGTATGATCCTAAGGTTGGAGGAGACGTTTACGCGATAATTTTGGGAGGTTTAGAAATGGTTTTAGGATACTTTACATATCAAGTAGTAGTGCTAAGATATCCGCCGATGGTTGCTGCATTAGAAATACCTGTTAACCTAGGGCAAGCGACAATAGGGTTATTAGTTGCTTTACCGTTAGCAAGAACGATTAAGGCTATGGGGGCTAAAGTGGAGACTTGATAAGGATAGAGAATCTATGGTACAGGTATAGTAGCGGTGAAAACTGGGTTCTTAAAAACGTAAATATTTTCTTAAATGACGGAGAAATAGCTTTACTTATAGGACCTAATGGCTCAGGTAAAACCACATTAGCGAAAGCTGCTGTTGGAATACTCCCCAGCTTTTACGGTGGCGAAATTAAAGGGAAAATATTTGTTGGCTCAGTTAATGTTCTTGAGAAACCTGAGGAAGCATTCAAATATGTTGGATATGTCGGTGAAGACCCGGAAGTACAGCTTGTAACACTAACTGTTAGAGATGAGGTAATGTTTGGTCCTTCAAACCTAGGGTTACCTCTTAAGGAAGTTTTTGAAAGAGCTCATTGGGCTTTAAACGTTATTGACTCATTGAAGCTCGTGAACAGAGTTATTTTCGAATTAAGTGGAGGTGAAATGCAAAGGGTAGCTATAGCCTCTATTTTAGCTTTAAAACCTAGAGTTCTCATTCTGGATGAGCCATCGGCTTTCATAGAAGCACCTCTCGTTAGAAAACTCTATGGTGAATTAAGGAAAATAGCGGATGAAGAGGGAATATCGATAATTCTAATAGAGCATAAGCTTGGTCAAGCATTAAAAATAGCGGATAAATTGATTATTCTAAGAGATGGAGAAGTTGTTTCCCAAAGGAATATTGAAGAACTAAGTTTTAATGAAATTCTAAAGTACCAGCCTCAAGAGCGCATTAGAGAGCAAGTAGGTAGAGGTGTTAGAAAGAGAAAAGGTTCTAGTAGTAAAGCTATAGTAAAGCTTCAGAATGTATGGTACAGATATCCTAGGTCGCAAAAGTATTCTCTAAAAAACATAAGCTTGAACGTAGCTAAAGGGGTTAAATTAGGAATTTTAGGACCTAATGGTTCCGGTAAATCAACTCTGATAAAAATTATTGCTGGTATACTTAAGCCTTCTAAAGGCTATGTTACTAGGTATAATAATTTAAAAGTAGGTTATGTTCCCCAAAACCCAACATTATCTTTCACTAGACCTACCCCTTACGATGAAGTTTATGAAACAGCAAGAAACATGGGGGTAAGGGAGCCTAAAGCTGAAACCTGGAGAATATTGAAGCTTCTTGGTCTTGAAAGGTACTCTAAAAAGCCTGTTTTACACTTAAGCTTCGGCTATAGGAGAAGACTTTCTCTAGCTTCAGCATTGGTGGGAAAACCGGATATTGTCTTACTTGACGAGCCAACAGCATATTTAGATTTTGAAGGGAAAATTGTTTTAGCAGAAATTCTGAACAACGTAGCTAAGCAGCTAAATACAACATTGGTAATAGCATCCCATGATACATGGTTTATAAGTGAAGTTTGCGATGTAGCAGTACTCCTATATGATGGAGAAATAAAGTTTGAAGGAGAAACTAGTGAGCTACTTAAAATACCTTCCCTAGAAAGCTTCGGTGTTGAAAAACCATTTAATGTGAGGGGGCACTATTAACAATGCTTCTATGGCTACTTGAGAAAATAAGGGTTGCATTTACATACTCTAAAGATGAGACATTGTTAACCAAAGCTCACGTAGGGCTCAAGTTTACTTCGTTAGCACTATTTTTCATAGCGGTATCTCTAGCAAATAGCTTAAATGATGTATTTATCTTAGCAACATATTTAGCCTTACTAGTACTCATGTCTCAAAGGTTAAAACTGTTTTACGAAAGTACGTTAGCTGTTGCTATACCTATAGGTCTTCTCGGATTCTTTACGTGGATCTTCTCACCCTATGGCCTTTTCACGTATGAAACATTTAATTACGTACTAACTCTCATATTGAGAATGTATGTTTTGGCAACATCGTTTTTAATTGTTTTCTCAACAACCAATCCAACGCAGCTTGCCGATTTCCTGGAGAAACACGGTGTACCATTTACCTTAACTCAATCGTTAATTCTAACATGGAGACTTATACCCTTAGTTTTGAAGGATATTATAGAGTCTATAATGTCGGTTAGGCTTAGAAGATTTAGCATTACTAAGGCATTAATACCTGTTACAGCGGTCGCTATTGAGAGAGCTAATAGGGTTTCAGAAACACTTTACATTAAAGGATTAGGTTTTAGAACTAAAAGAACACATACATCAAAGCCTGGAAGCGTGTTTTACGGTGTAATCCTAGTGCTTGCCGCTACACTTCTGCTTATAATAGTCTTAATCTCTTAGCAACGCTTCAATTTATATATCTCCTAGAAAACACTTTTACTAAGGAGGGATGTTCACGCTTATGTCAGATACGTTCTACGTTACGGAGACGGGAAAACCTCCTAATATTAAATTGCTCATTGCGCTCCTAGCTATCATAGTTGCTCTACTAACAACATTCCTACAGGGGTACAATGTAATAATACATTCATTATGTTTCGGAACATTCCTTTTCCTAATGTATTCATCGTTCATAACTAAGGAGCCTAGGGAGGCAAGTTTTCTCTACTTCTCCCTAAGAATATGGGTTCTAATTGTGATAACACTTTATTTAGGAATGTTAAGCGGACTACTTTACTCATACGTTCGAGCATCAGAAGCAGTTGAGTTTGTTAAGAGTGTTGGTGAGGCGCTTATTTCGCTAAGATCCCCCATAATGATTTTCCTCTTTAACTTACCTAAAGGACTATTAGGAGCCATACCCTATTTAGGTCCATTCATAATAGGGGTTGCTGGAGGTAATTCAGGATTCATTATGGGATCAGCAGTTTACAACATTTACTTTTCGGGAGAGAAATTTAGGGCAATAATAGCGTCGCTAGTTGCTTTCCATCCCTATGGTTTCCTTGAACTATTCTCGTACAGTACCTTCATTACAGCTTCTCTTTATTTTAAGGAGAAAATGTGGGGGCATGCTCTTAAGCTAGTGGGTTTGGCTATTATTCTTCTGCTTATTGCAGCATATGTTGAATTTTGGGAGCTAAAATTCTTCAGGTAAAACTATATTATCTTATTACACGATGTTTTTAGTAGCTATTTAAATGATAACCTTCTTCAACAATGAAACCCGTTTTTAAACAGCATGAAACCAGGTGATATACCATGGAATATATTTTATACGGGTGAAATAACTTCAAAAACAATGCCGCTAAAGTGTAGCTAAAATACGCTATGATCTGTGGATTTAGTAGTACTTTAAATTTGTTTGGAAATGGTTCTTTCGGGAAATATTTAAAGAGAGTAATAATTACAGAGAATGTGGGGTTCTGATAATGATGTCGTCGGGGAAGACCGAGCTAGTTAAGCATAGAAGCGAGCTTGATGAGTTCATTAGGGAGCAAATGAATATTTTCAGAGAAATAGCTTTAAAGGTTAAGGATTATTTTGACACATTCCTTATGGAAGCGGGAATGGACGATTTAGACCAAGTTGATAAGTCATTCTACTACGCCTTTATACTTGAAATTTCTAGGTCAATATTCATAAACTGGAGTGTTTATAAGAGGCATAAGGAGGGATTTAGACAAGATAAGGGCAACGGATTACGTTAGAACCATATTTCCTTATACATTTGGTATAGCATCATAAGCTCTTCTAACGGATTATCAGAGTAATCAACCCTTAAGTTAACTATGTAGTCATAGTATTTTCCATAAGGTGTTTCTCCAACAACTATTAGCGCCCCACTTCTATCCTTTCTTCTATCTCCCCCTAGATTATGTCCAGCAGCTAACGCCGAAAGCAAAGCCCATACGAAGTCCTTCTCCCTTTTCATATCATAAGCTTCACACATTGCTCTAGGTATTTCTTTAGACATTACGAGATTCCCTAAGCAAACAACAGCATCACCTACAAAAACATCGTTGTACTCCGGAATTTCTCTTCCACTATGGTATGCTACGTTTCCGTAGAAATCTACAACAGCTACCTGTCTTTTCTCAGGATACTTATCTGTTGCTAAGGCTTTTTCTAAAGCCTCTCTAGCCTTTAATCCTTGACTTAAATATTCAAGTATTAAGGGTCCTAAAGCAGGGTTTGTATGAGCTTGTGTCGCCACAGCACCAATACCTGCCTTAGCCCATGGAACTCTGGAACCTACAGCCAAACTTCCCGAAATAACCGCTACACCTAGAAGCTTCCTACGCTTATCTAAGGCGACAATACTATAGGTCACTCCTACATCACTCCCCTAAAGGATAAACCATACTACGTACATATGTTCCAATAGATGTTTAAAACGTTTCTTAATGAAAACACTACTTTCTCCTAGAAAACATTGAAGTTATTATTTTCCTTCTTGAAAGCTCTTTAATTACATAGTACATTAACACTAGCGAGAGCACTCCTCCATAAAACTCAATTCTTTGAATATCGTCTAGGATATTGTACTCTACTTCTTCACCTACACTACTGAGTATTAATGTATCGGCTATGTTTGCCATAATTATGAGTATTTGCAGTGCAAAGAGGGCTACTGCAAGAAATGTACCTACAGTTAAGGCTGAAAGACCTTGAACACTATTGTTCCCTGAGAAAAGCGACAACATTAACGTTAAACCTATAGTTATTAGTGCTATTGAGGCCCCAATATCTGATGGAACATTAAGCGTTAGAAAGCTACTTATTGGGTTAATGTTTAAAGGAAATGTTTCGGAAACCCAATTGTATAAGGCTAAGATACCATAGATTACATATAGCGAACCTGTTATTCCCGCTAAGGCTTTAACGTAGGATTTCATTTTTCATCACCTACCCTAAACCTAGTAGGTTACCTAGGGAAACTATGATGAAAGCTACAACGTAGGCTAGGACTAGCTCATACGCTAAAGCTATTAAAGCATATTTTACTCCAAGCTCCCCTCTTATTGCTGCTATCGTAGCTAAACATGGAACGTAAATTAGTGTGAAAGCCATATATGCATAAGCTGATATAGGAGTGAAAGCTACTGAAATCGCCTGAGAAAGGTTTTCTTCACTAACACCATAGAGAACAGCCATAACTCCTACAACTAGTTCTTTAGCTATTAACCCGAAAATTAATGAAGCAGTTGCTCTCCAATCCCAACCCATAGGCGTAAATATCGGTGATAAAGCATGGCCTATTATTCCTACCCAGCTTCTGCTAAATAGCTCTGGGTTTTCAAGAGCTTCAACACCTATTATTCCTGATGGACCTGTTATACTTAAGCCCCAAACAGTTATTACGCCCAGGAAAATAACTGTTCCAGCTTTGAAAAGGAACTTCTTTGTTCTTTCCCACATTTTTAAAATAACTGTTCTTGTTTGGGGTATAAGGTATGGAGGCATTTCCATAATAAATCCTGTAGAGGGTCCTTTAAAAACAAATTTTCTAAGAAAAGTAGCTATAAGTATAGCTAAAGCTAATCCTAGAAGGTACATGCTTAAAACGACTGCTCCAGCGTATGCGCCAAAGAATGTTCCAGCAAAAACAAGATAAACTGGCAATCTAGCACTACATGACATTAATGGAAGTATTAGTGCTGTTGTTTTTCTATCATTTTCATCCTCAATTACTCTCGTAGCTATTATTGCTGGGACATTACATCCGAAACCTATAACCATAGGTATTATTGATTTGCCTGTTAAGCCTACTTTATGCATTATCTTATCGGTTATGAAAGCTACTCTAGACATGTAACCTACATCTTCAAGTAATGCTAAAGCTAGGAACAATAATGCAATATTAGGTAGAAATACGAGTATTGAACCTAAACCTGAAATTACACCGTCAGCTAGGAATGAAGCTAAGAGCTTAGGTAAACCACTATTAACAACAGCATTGTAAAGTATGTTGTTAAACAATATATCTATTAGATCAACAAATGGTGTTGCTACATCAAATGCAAATTTGAACAGCATGTATAGGACTGTCATCATTATAGGTATTCCTAAGTACTTATGCGTAACAGTATAGTCAATAATGTCGCTAAAGGTTAACCCAGCCTCCTTAACCCTAATAACGGCTACTTTAACTATTTCAGCAACTTTCTCGTACCTCTTCTCAACGAAATACTCCTCTAAATCAACACCTAGTTTTTCACTAAGCTTCTTCCTAATTTCCTCCACTTCAGCAATTAGTTTTTCAGAGAACTTTCTAACTTTATTAACGACTTCCTTGTCATTTTCAAGGAGCTTAATGGCAATCCATCTTAAAGGATATTTTTCAGCAATATCTTTTACTTCCTTAAGTTTCTCTTTAACATAGTCTATTTGTTCTTCAACAATACTGCCGTAGTCGACTATTTTCTCGCATTTAGGCTTCGTTTTAGAAGCATTTATCATGGCGTCAATTAGCTCTTTAAACCCTATCTTTTTAATAGCTATCATCGGAATTATGGGTATGTTACATAGTTTTTTCGAGAGTAAGTCAACATTGATTTTTAACCCTACGCTTTCAGCAATATCCATCATGTTGAGCGCTATTACTACATTAGCTTCCATTTCCAGAAGCGAAATTGTTAAGTAAAGGTTTCTTTCAATACTTGCAGCATTAACAATGTTAACTACTACGTCAGGTTTTTCCTCAACAATAAAGTTTCTAGCAATAACTTCGTCAATACTGTACGCTGTAAGACTATATATGCCAGGTAAATCGGTTATTTCAAATTCGTACTCGTCAGCCTTAAGTGTACCAACCTTTTTCTCTACAGTAACCCCTGGCCAATTACCTATCCAAGCTTTTCCTCCAGTCAGTTCGTTAAATATTACAGATTTCCCTACGTTCGGATTACCTACTAGCGCTACCCTAATTTTCCGCATAATTGTCACCGCAATCAAAGTTAGGCTAGTCTAATATTATTCGTCTAATTTAACATAGTAAGAGTGGCCTATTTAAGCATAGTTTTGTGCAATATCATAATATTTCAAGAAATCAGAGCATTAAGTTAGAAATATCCATTATTCAATGTTAGGATTTCTAACCCTTATGGAATGTTGAACACTAAATTAGGGTTAGATAATGCTCATTTTGCATAAATAAGTAATCTAAATTTAATGAAGTATTGGAAGAATACATTGCATCTATCTCTGTTAGTTTTAATTATTTATTGAAAAATTAATTTATTATGTACCTATATTGTTAGTGGTAAAGGAGGGTAAGTATTTGTTAAAAGAAAGAGCACATAAAATACTTAGGATTCTAAAGAGTACATTTGGTGAAGTAGATCTTAATGAGTTTTTAGCGTTTAAGGTTGCTTTGGAAACTAGGGATCCTTTTGAAACTCTTGTAGCTACGATACTTACGCAAAATACTAATGAGAAAAATGCTTTCAAATCATACTTTAGTTTAAAGAAGAAGTTTCCTAAAATAACACCTAGCGTCTTAGCTAGCTCGACGATAGATGAATTATCTTCACTAATATCGCATGGTGGTTTAGGCTACGTCAAAGCGAAGAGAATTATTGAAGCTTCGAAATACATTCTGAAAAAATTTAAGGGCGACTTATCAACTATTCTTAAAAAGCCTTTAGAGAAAGCTAGAACTGAGCTTATGATGATCCCTGGTGTTGGACCAAAAACAGCCGATATTCTACTTCTTATGATAGCAAATAAGCCTACAGTACCTGTAGATACACATGTTATGAGAGTATCCTACAGATTAGGCTTTATAGCGAAAAATGCTAAATATGAAGATGTGAGAAGAAAGCTCATTGAGCTATTTTGTCCTGACAAGCGTCTTGAAGCACACCTATATCTAATACTGCTTGGTAGGAGATTTTGCACAGCCAGAAAACCTAAATGTAACATTTGCCCTATTTCCGAATTCTGTGCTAAAGTGATTTAATATTAAAGGTCTTGAGAGGTTCTGGAGGTTTTTTCTGAGAAATTTTCTTCATAAAATATGTTTCTAGAAGCTCTATTGTTTTAAGTATTAAATCTATTGCGTTCTTACGTATCAGGCCATTCTTCATCCAAATGTTGATTCTAACATTAACTCTTCTAAATTCCGAGTCTTCGCTTAAGTATACTCTGAAGTAGTATATTTTGCCTTCGCCTAAGTCTTGCTTAAAATATTCTCTCTTAAGAGGTTCTTCATGTTCTCTCATGAAAAGTATTAGAGGATTCTTTCTAGCATCCCTAGGTGAAACTCTAAATTTCCACTTAGTCCATAGGAAAGTGTCGACATAGACTATTTGTGCTTCCGGAATTTTTAGCTCCCTGTCTTTAAAGACTCCTTCGAACCCTATGAACGATGATCTTCTATCCCTAATGGACATTGCTAAAATATTTGTGTATAAACCATTAGACAATGTTATGTAGCCATTTAGTGTTAAAGCCCTATAAAGAACGTTTTCTTTAAGCTCAACAACACTAACGGAATCAACAAGTGAACCTAAAGTTTCCTTACATGTTTTAACTAGTTCCTTAGCTAATTCCATAGCTCTACCGGGGCTTTTCCAAGTAAAAGGATCCATTATTTCACCGAGGAACTATAGAGGAGGATTTATTGCTGCTGCTACGGCACCGTATAGTACTATGTCGTCTCCTAGTTTTGTAATTTCTATCTTAGGAACCCTGTTAACAACGTACATGTCAAGATATTTCAGTATAGGATCTATGACGAGCTCTTTAGGATTATTTAGCGCTATAGCTCCACCCACAGTTATTAATTCTGGATCATAAGCATTAATTACATTGGCGAAACCTGAAGCATTCACCTTACCCAGCTCATCTATTATTTTCAAAGCTAAGGGATCCTTCTTCTTGGCTGCTTCGAAAACATCCCTAGCTTCCAATGTATTATTGACTATTTTGCTTTTCAGTATGCTCTTATTTAGAAGCTCTTTGAACATTGTTTGGGCTAAATACTTTGCGAATCTTGGAATGTTTCTTCCGGAAGCGTAGGCTTCCCAATGCCCTATTCTACCGCATCCACATTTGAAAGGTGAATCATAATTTACTACAGCATGTCCCATTTCATGAGCGTTACCGTCCTTGCCTAAAAGTAGTTTCCCATTAACTATTACACCAACACCTATCCCCGTACTTAACGTTATGTATGCGAGGTTCTCTACATCTCTACCTAAGCCGAAGTGTTTCTCACCCCAAGCAGCCGAAACAGCATCGTTAAGTACGAGAACATCTGCCTTAAAGTATTCTTTAAGGGGATCTTTTAAAACTATTTTCTCGAACGGGAGATTTGGAGGATTAATTATAATTCCCTTTCTCATATCCAATGGACCTATTGAGCCTATAGCGATCTTGTCAATAGTTACTTTACCTACTTTCTCTATAAGGTTCTCATAAATTTTAATGATCTGTTTTGCTATAGCATTCTCTCTTCCTTCTCTAACAACTCTTTCCTTAGCTTTAGAAACTATTTTTCCATCACATGATGCTATAGCTACTCTAACGTATGTAGCCCCTAAATCCACGGCTAAAACGTAGTTCAAACCATGTTCCTCCTACGAAATATTCTCAACAGATCTATTCCTAAAATGAGCAAAATAACTATTATAGGTGTTACGAGAACCATTTTGAGAAGAATTTCGGCTGAAGAATAGTTAAGTATTATGAATAAGCCAAGAATATGGAAGAAGACTAGTATGTGAAGGCTGAATCTGAGAAGTAATCCGTATCTTCTTGCTTTCTGTGAAAGATAGACTATCGAGAAAATAGCTAGTGCCGAGAGAATCTGAGTTATAAGTATCCCCATTTTTAACCCGAACGTTTTAAAGAAGAACAGTAATCCAATATTTATTTCTCTGGCTCCCAAGGTAGCAATACTCCTATAGGTTAATGCCATGTCGAATGTTCTAATAATTAAGGCTAAGACCCCTAGTAGGAAGAGGTCTAAATCTATTGTTTCTGTTAGAAGAATTTCTCTAGCTGCTTTAACCATTTCCGCTCAGAAATACTGTTTATAAAGGGAAAATTAATGTTTATCCCTTTTTTCGCCGGTTTGAGATATGAAGTCTAGTAGTGATGTCGTTTTCTTACGGACTTTCTCGCTAAGTGGAACTTTAACTTCGGGTTTAAACGTTTCCTTGACCGGTTGTGCTACTTCGATGCTCATGCTAAATATTTTCTTGCTTATTGCTTTGAATGTGTTCTTAACTTTTTCAACATACTCCGGATCAATATTTTCATAGTGAATCTTAGTCTTTGTTGTTTCCGGATCAAGCTCAAGCCTTATGATGCTTAATCTTTCCTCTCCTGAAACATCGTAGAAGGACCTATCATGTGTCACAATAATCACTTGTTTAGGTCCTTCTCCGCTAAATAGGACTTTCCTCAATAGTTCTACTCTTTCTGGCGAGAAACCATAGGTTGGTTCGTCAAGTATTAGAATGCCTTCTCTAAGCTGAGGTATCATAGCCCTAGCAACCCTGTTTAAAGCTAATCTATAGGCTAATGAAATGCTTGTTAACTGGCCTCCACTTGGAGTATCTATCGTTACCATTGTTCCATCTATTTTAGCTTTAAACTGAAGTTTAAAGTCAGATGTTATTTCAACATCGATGTTCTCGTACCCCATCATTAACGTTTTAAATATTCTTAGAAACTCCTCCTTAAAGGCAACATAGGCTTTAGACTTAACGTACCTTTCAACCTCCCTTATAATCGCTAGTACATGCTTGTCCAGAAATTCAATGTAAAATTTATTCTTACTTATTTCATTTCTTACCGCTATAAGTTCTTCTCTAAGCTTCTCTATCCCCTCAAGCTTACTTTCATAACTACTGATTTTTCCTTGCAAAACACCTTTACGTGTACTTAATTCCTCCTTTTTCCTAAGAACATCATCATATTCCTTCTTCATGAAAGAAAGTTTCCTAGTAACTTCATCAAGTTCCTTAGATGCTTTACCTACAGTTTCAAGTTCCTTTCTTACATTCTCTATCTTAGCTTCAAGTTCTGAAACTTTCTTAGCAACTTCAAGCAATGTTTTAAGTTCGGATAGTGTCTCTAGGAGATTCTTTATTTTCTCGTTAAGCTTATTTTCTCTAGATTCTATTTCAGAATATTCAGTGCTCAGAATTTCCTTTTTCTGCTTAAGCTTCTCTACTTCAATGTTTGTTCTTCTCAGATTCTCCAGATATTGTTTTTTCTTTGCTTCAAGCTCCTCGATTTCAGCAACTATTTTACTTTTAAGTTCATGGGCGTGAGCATGTGTTACCGGCTGTAAGCATACAGGGCAAACACCTTCTCTCTCAAGTTCCTCGATTTCACTTAGCCTCCTCCTAAGCTCATCAACTTTACCATTTATTGCCGATATTTTTGAGGTTAAAGTGGATGTTTCCTCTATTTTCCTCTCCAGCTCCTTTTCAACGCTCTCTCTTTCCTCTTCAACTTCCTCCTTTCTCTTTCTCACTTCCTCAAGTTCTAGCTTAAACTTTTCCAGCTCATCACTTTTCCTCTTAAGTTCCTTTTCTATTTCCCCTACTGTTTTTCCTTTAAGCCTCACTTCCTCTCTTTCCTTTTCCTGCTTTAAATGCTCTAACTGAGTCTTTAGCGCACCTACTTTTCCTGCAATTTCTCTTAGTCTTCTCTCCTTATCTTCGAGTTCTTCAATAACCTTTTTGAATTCTTCCTCCTTCCTCCTTAATTCCTTGAGTTCTTCTTCTAAATGTTTCAGTTCTTCCTTAGTTCTTCTTAGCTCCCCTCTTATCTGTTCTTCCTCTGCGATTTTACTTCTTAACTCAGATTCTCTCTTTTCTAAATTCTCCCTAATTCTACGCCTTACCACTTTCTTAACATAATCTATTCTTTCTCTAGCATAACTGTATTTTATGAGATTAAGGACTCTATTGACTATTTCCAATCTTTCCTTATCACTTACGTTGAGTATTGAGTGTATTCCGAATTGTGGAACATATATAGCTGATGCGAAAACTCTGCTCCTAGCTCTTGTTTTTTCTTCAGGTATTCCGAGGGTTTCTAAAATATAGTTTCTCATTTCGGTTGCTGTAAGTCTCTTATACTTTGTTTTCCCGTTCTTTTCAACTATTAGAACCCATCCTCCCCTATCACTCACTGTGGTTCCGGATTCTACAATTTCCCTATGAACTACTATGTTTCTCCCTCCACTCTTCATCCATAGTCTAATGAAGCCTCTTGATTCCCCTTTCCTTAAAAGATCCCTCGCCGTAGGATTTGCGAATCTGGAAAGAGGATCCGATGGTGTTCCAGGAACGTTTCCGAAAATTGCGAACCCTATTGCGCTAAGGATACTTGTTTTCCCTGAACCAACATCTCCGTAAATTACAGTTATTCCTTCCTCGGGGAAAACAACTATTTCATCCTTATAGGACCTTATATTGTGTAGCCATATCGCCTTAATTATCATTGCTAAACTAGACCTCTAACATCATCTTAGCTATGTCCTCTAGCTTTTCCTCCCTACTTTTAACATCTATTTCAAACCAACCTTTAAAGTAAGCTGGTATAGGATCTCTAACTCTAATATCTGGTGTGTAAATGTATCCCTCCCTATCGTTAAGTAGCGGTATTTCTGAAGGTGGAACACCTATTGAAGAGAAATACTCTATGTCACTTCTAAACTTGGTTCTCAAAACTACTATTGTGTTCATGTTTGCTAGAAGCTGTTTCTCAATTATTGTTGCAAGCTGCGTTATAGCTACTAACCCTATTTTGAACTTCCTTCCTTCACGAGCTATTCTTGCGAAAGCATTTCTAGGGCTCCTAACTTTCTCAGGTGATAAGTATAGTGGTGCTTCCTCCGAAACAATAGCTACAACTTTCCTCCTAGCTATTTCCCTTGGATCAAGCCCTATTCTATTCGTTAAGATTCTTCTAACAACATTTAGAACAACAGCATCAGCTTGAGTTGAGGGTGTTGATGAAACATCTAAGATTACAATGTTTCCCTCCTCAAGTTTCTCAATTATATGGTCAATGTTTAGTCCTCCTTCGAGAACAGAGAGTTCCTCAGAAGGCCTTATCCTATACCATTTATACTCTGAAATGCTCTGCCTAGCTCTAAGTACAGGGCTTCTAGCTATTTCCTCAAGAAGATTACGTAAAAGACCTGGTTTCTTAAATATTTCACTAAGCTTAAAGATGCTTTTATCATCAGAGTAAACTGTTATTACTCCGCCGTTTTCGGTTACATTCTTAAACCTTAGATTTAGTAGTGCTAGAAGTCTTGTTCTCCAAACTCTAAGTTTCTGAATGTAAATTCCCTGCTGGACAAACTCCCTGTAGACGCCTCTCTTCTCTCTTTCACCAACACCTTCACTATTACACATGTTGTCTATTACGGCTATAAGTAAGGGTATTAAGTGCCCGCTTAGAACTCCCTCTCTACTTCTAAAAATGTTCTTCCAGGTTTCTGAAAGATCTGAAGCTTCAACCATAGTCTCCAATGTTTCAAGCATCATTTCTAATGTTGCTGCTTCTTCATCAGAAACTTCGAGAGCCATCGAAATATCGCTTACAGTTAAACTGCCAATGTTTATTGGAGTCTCTCTAATCTCAACATTGCCGTAAATTTCCGGTGCCTTCTCTGCAAAGGAAAGTTTATAAACAAAAATTCTCTCCTTCGCCACATCATCTACTTGGTTATTTAGGATAGCTTTTGAAAGCTTATTTACAAAATACTCTATCCCTCCACTCGAAAACTTACTGTACTCGCCATGCCTATCTATTATTAACCAGCTTATAGAATCTTTCCCGTGAAGTGCCCAGTTAAGAATCATACCCATAACTCCGGTTGTTTTTCCAGCACCTGTTTGACCTGACACTAAAATATGCTTAGGTATTAATGATGAAATATCAACCTTTATTTCCGCTTTCTCAAAGTACTTAAGAGCCTTCTCCCTATCTGTTGAAGCAGAACCACTTCTGAGAATGGCTATTGGCACTGTTTTCTCTAAGTATGATTGCGCAGGTATTCCTAAGCTAAACATTCCCATAATTTCTTCGGATTCCTCGTCACCTCTTTCTAACCTGTGAACTTCAATATTTAATGGCGGCGGGATCGAAGGTCTTGTAACGAAAACTTTTCCTCCTTCCCTAATGATCATGAACATGGGTGATGAAATAATTATTTTTTCTTTACCAGCATCAATTAATGCTCCGCTAGGCTCAATATTCTTAGGGAGTAAACCAAGTGTTTTGTCTGCCCCGGTCGGAAGCTTATTTAGGATATCATCTACGTGAAGGAGGAGTACCCTGTCTAAAGAACCTCCTAATTTAACGTATAATATGTCTCCTACGCTTACTGAGGAAGCACTATGATGTGCAGCAATTAAGACTCTGTCTCTTGAAGATTCAAATATTCGTCCAAGAAATTCGCCCATATTACTCACCATAACCATACCTTAATCTTATACTTCCACTTATTATTTGGAAAAGTGTTTTAAGCATTGAGGGATCCTTTCCAGCATACTTTAGCGCGGCAATTTGAAGGCAGGACATAATCGTTTTTCTTAACTCGCCACTTATTCTAACATGTTCATCAACTTCCATAAGACCCATGGGTGGTCTTCCTATAAGAGGGCTTTTCACGTAAAATATCTTTAAAACGCCTTCTTCGACCTTAGAGTTAACTTTAGCAATTGTTTCCGGATAAATCTTTAAAACTCTTTTGTTGCGTCCTTCCTTGACATAGTATATTACTGGTTTTTCCGAGTAAACATCAAGAACCATTACGTGGTTTCCATCCATAGTTATAGGGAATCTTAAAACCCAAACGTTATTTTGCGGAAACACTTTTGAACTAAACCTTTTAATTACATCTTCAACTATTTCTTTTGAAAATTTATCCTCAGCTTCTTCAAGCTTCATTTTCAAATAATTTATTCTACCATCATCAACTATAGTGTATAGTTCATGTTTTCCATAGCTTAATGCTTCACTAAACAAGTTCATGGCACGGGATACTGTTGGGAAAGCTGTTGTTTTAGAAATACCATATATTCCCTCAAGGCACTCCCTAATTACTTCATTCTCCTTCAAATCGGTAAGAGCGGCTAAGATGTTTATTCCATCTATTTTATAGTCTTTCCTTAGCCTCTTAGGTCTTAACCATCTAACAAGTGTTCCATCAATAACTACCTTATTTAGCTTAGCTTCCTTTAGAAGCTTAATACCGTAAGCAAGCTCTATTAGTCCCTCAATGTATTTTGAGAGTTTGCGGTAAAGTCTAGGCTTTTTCAAATCAACGGTTAATCCTAGAGCCCCAAGCATTTCAGTTATTCTCTTAGAAACCCTTCTTGCATCATCGGGTGTTTCGAAAAGTAGTGAGTTTTTCTCAGGAGACCTTATTTCTACTTCGAAAAAGTACCTTATGGTTCCATTGACCATTTTTCTCCTCTTAGTGACAGATAGAATTATCCTCTCTATTGGAGGAAGCCTTTCTAATCCGCTAACGCTATTTACTAGTTTAAGGTTTCCAGAACGATCTCTAATTAGGCCTCCAAGCTGAATATACATTAATGTAGCTACCGATAAATCAAGTGGATATATTCCGGCATCTACAAAACCTATTTCTGAACCAACTACTTTCTCCAAAGTCTTTACTTTGTAGTAGTTTTTGAAAGCAATTCGCATAAGTTCGGTTATTGGGTCTTCAGAAACTTCAGATATTTGGCTTGATATTTTATTCAGTAAATCGCCTAGGTTATCTATTAGCGAGCTCATTTCTTAAGCTCCTCAAATATTTGTTCTAATATTTTAAGGACTTCATCAGTAACTTCCTCATTAACATCAACCTTCCTCATTCCTTCACCATATTCCCTACCTAAAGTAGATATTAGGTCCATTATTGTTGTTGGAGGAATTTTTAATCCGAACTTTTCCAGTGCTTTCTCTATTGCTTCTCTTTCAAGTTCCTCAATGTTTGAAAGATCTGAGCGAAACTCTTCTAGAAGTGTAATGTATTCTTCTTGAGGTTCCCTCCTAATTACATGGAACCATGCGTTAAACTTTTTGCTTTCATCATCAACTATTTTTCTTATCCTACTATATTCTTCTAAGCCTACTTTACCTGTGTAAACTATTAAGCACCTATATTTTTCACTCATATCTTTCAAATTCTTCCTTACCTCTTCAGCTAATCCTTCCATACCATGAACTTCCATAACTCTTACGTCAACACCGAAGTTGTCCGTTAAGGCCCTAACCTTAGCGTTTCTCAAGCCCAGATTTACAAGAAGAATTCTCCTATTCGTTCCAAGCTTTGTTCTTAAAATATATGTTTCGTAAATGTCATTCGCATCCCTTCCTATGGGTGCTCCGGGGTAGGCGGCAACTTTTCCTTCGAAAAACTCGTGATGAGGTATTGGGAAGTGTATATGACCTAAGGCTAGGTATTTGAAGTGCTTATGTATTGAGGAGTAAGCTTCTTCGGAAAGCTTTATTACACGGTATTTAGGGCTTATTTTGGAAATTTCAAGACCTGAGTAAACGTACAAGCCTGTATGTGCAATTAAAACATTATCTCTGTTTTCGCTATAGTTTTCATAAACAACTTTTCTTTTCTCTAAATACTCTACTTCTCTTTCACCTCTTAATCCCGGTATTCCATAGAAAACTAGCCCATTAACCTCTAGGGGTTTTAAATGTAGTTTATATTTTTCCTCAATAGCCTCTGTTACATTAACTAAGCCAACTTCTTTTAAGATAGTAAGAACTCCATGACCTTTAGCTGTTAAATCATGAGAACCCGGAGTTATAACAAACCTTATTCCTTCCCTAACAGCGTTTTTTATTATCTTAATAACGTTCAATGTTGCTTCGTGACCTAGCCTAGGTGTTTCGAAGAGATCACCTGCAATAACTAATGTTTTAACGTTTTCTGAAAGAGCCAGCTCTATTATTTTACTTAGTGCTTCAATATTTGCCCTTCTAAGTACGCTATGTGGAAAAGCTCCAATATGAATGTCTGCTGTATGTATGAAATCCAATGAATCAAACGCACCTCTAACTACTACTGTATTATTTTGGTACAGTATATTTACTTAATTAACCCTAAATTCCTAAGTTTTTCTAAATCTTCTGGAGTATCTACATCAATATATATTTCCGGTGAATTAACGGGTACTTCAACTATTTCGTTTCTGTATTTTCTTATAACATATTTTAGGCCTTGTGTTTCCTCAGAAATACTCATTATGTCATAGTATATTTCCATGTTTAAAAGTATTGGGTGACCTTTCTTACCCTTGTAGGATGGAACAACTATTTTCGCATGTGTTTCCTTAAATTTCTCAATAACCTTGTCTATTACACCACGCGTGATTAGTAGGTTGTCTGCTGGTAGGATTGCTACAGCTTTTGCATTATATGTTTTAGCCGCTAAAACACCTGCTTTGACTGATGAGCTCATACCTTCCTCGTAGTTTACATTGTAAACGAATGTTACCTTCAAATCCCTTAGCTCATCAATTATCCTATCTGCTTCGAAACCCACGACAACAAAAACCCTATCTGCTTTTGACCTTAAAGATTCTTCAACAACCTTTCTTATAATTGTTTTATCGCCTATTTTCTCCAGTAACTTATTTTTACCGTATCTTTCAGATTTCCCAGCAGCCAACACTACCAGGGCTATCATTAGAATCATCACACTATTGTTAAATGCTTACCTGAGCCTCCACGTTCAATTTTGAGTATTTCAGCTAAAATACTTACAGCTATTTCCTCAGGTGTATGAGCACCTATATCTAAACCAACTGGAGCATACAGTTTCCCTTTAAGCTTGCTTAAATCGTATCCTTCATCACTTAGCATTTTAAGATACGTTTTAACCTTATTTCTAGAGCCTAAAAGCCCAATGTATTTTGCATTAGCTTCTAAAGCTTTCTTCAACGCTACATAGTCATGCTTTACTTCTCCGTGAACTATTAGTACGTAGTCTTCGTTTGTAATGTGTGCTTCGTCGATCGCTTTTTCCCAATCATTAACAACTATTTTCTCCACATTAGGGAACTTCTCGGGTGATGCGTGCTTAGGATTATCATCCACTACCCAAACTCTATATCCAAGTAGTGCGGCTAGGTATGCTAAAGGTCTTCCAACATGCCCTACGCCTAAAACTAGAACTCTAGGCTTAGGCTTGATAACATCTATAAACACTGTTAAAACACCACCACAAATTAACCCTGTTTTATAAGCGCCTAAGGGGACATTGTCTTCTCTGAAAGCAAACTTAACTGTTCTAGGCTTACCTTCTTTAAGGGCTTCAATAGCTTCTTTAACAACCATTCTTTCGAATGGTCCTCCACCTATTGTGCCGACTGTTTTGCCATTTTGGAAAACGAGCATTTTAGCTCCTGGTCCTCTAGGTCCTGAACCTTCCTTTTCAACAATTATACAGAGAGCTACGGGTTCGCCTTTATCAATAGCGTTTTTCAACGATGTGAAGATTTCCCTATCTAAACTACTCATGCGAAACACAGCCCCATATGTCAAGTAAATTTATTCAATATTAATATGTATGTAAATAAACAGAGTTAACAGAGTCCGCTTACTCCTGCTCTTTCAGTATCTTAAGCGTTTCAAGAATTATTTGGAACACTTGCTGTCGTTTTTCATTAGCCACTTTCTCAACATCCTCGGAACTCTGTTTCTCCTGCATTCCAGCAGCATAGTTTGTAACTAAAGCTAATGAAGCATAGCATAATCCGAGCTCCTTAGCTAATGCTGCTTCGGGAGCCGATGTCATACCGACAATATCTGCCCCTAAAATTCTTAAGGCATTTATTTCCGCGGGAGATTCAAACCTCGGACCTTCAGTTACAGCTACAACTGCTCCGGAAATAGAGTATCCAAGAACTTTCTCGGAAGCTTTCTCAAGAACCCTAACTAGCTTCATGCAGAAGGGCTCTGTAAAATCTACATGAACAGGTTTATCGTCGAAAAACGTTGTGTAACGGTTTTTAGTAAAATCTATTATGTCCGTAGGTATAACTATCATACCCGGCTTCAGAATCCTCCTTAAAGAACCAACAGCATTAATTGCTATAACGTATTCGGCTCCTCTGCTTTTTAAAAGCCAAATATTTCCCCTATAATTAACCCTATGAGGTGGAAGATTATGTTCCCTACCGTGTCTAGGTATAAATATTACTTTTAGCCCTTCAAAATCAACCTCCATAAACTCTACTTTACCATATATGGTCTCTGTAGCTAACCATGAACCCTCAGGTAGGAGTGTTTCATAACCTGTTCCACCTATAATCCCTACTGTTTTAACCATAATTTTTCCTCACATTCAACAATAGATTTGCTTATATGAAAATATGTCTTCCCTATTAAAATAGATAGTTATTTTCAGTGGTGAATGTTGGAGAAAACAAAGCTTGCATTAAACATAGTGACTGATGTAAGTTTAGATTATGCCAAAATGGTTTCTAAGGAAGCACTGAGGCTAGGTGCTGAATCCATATGGATAGGAGAAACTAATGACTTACCTCATCCTTTCAAGTACCTATCTTACATTAGTAAATACGTAAAGGCGCCTTTAGGAACAAGCATTATTTCAGTATATCTTAACCCTGTAGACTATGTGGTGGAATTTTCTAACGAAATACTTAAGAGAGCGCCTAGATTCATCATAGGTGTTGGGTTAGGGGACATAGACTATTTAAAGCGTAAGGGAATAGTTGTTAAGAAACCCTTAAGATTCATGAGAAACTATGTGACTAGTCTTCTAAGGAAACTCAATCCTAAAGCATCAGCTATCATAGGTACTGCAGGTAAGAAAATGGCTAACCTATCCTGCCAACTATGTGGCGCCGTCATGTTAAACCTCGTATATCCAGAATACGTTAAGTTCATCAGGAGAAACATTAATGAGTCATGTGAAATAACGGTCATAGGACCATCACTAATTAAAGAGGAGAGAGACGATAGTAGACTTATTAGGGCTTTAAGGATAGCTTCAGCAATAGTTCTTAAGGGTATGAGTAAGAAGTTTCTAGAGGAATTCGAGCTAACGAATATTGCTCTTGAAGTTAGAAATTATCTTGTACAAGGCAGTTACTGGAAACTTAAAAAACACGATAAGTTACTTCTCGAAAAATTCTCACTTTATGGTAGTTTAGAGGAGTTAGAGGAGGCTATTAAGGAACTTTCGAAATTAAGCGTTAAACGTGTAATATTTGGCCCACCACTTTATAGAAAAATGGATCTGGTTAAGAAGATATTTTCATATTTTCTTCAATAACTCCCTAACCAAACCCGCCATAACCTTAGGGATTTCTGATCGGAAGAATCTTAGATTTCTCTTTAATTCAATACCTAAAGCTTCAACATTAGGTGGTTTGCCAAAATACCTTATTAGAGCCCCTCCTTTGAATGGCCTATCTACTGCAACATTCAGCTTCAACATCTTAAAGTACTTTAAAACATTATTCAGCGTATTCCTACTAACCGTGGTTAAACCATTTGTTGATATGCAAATGTCCGGCCATGAACTAACATTCTTCATACCGTGAATGTCAATGATTAATCTTACATGTTCGCTATTAACTAGTTCCTCTATTCTCCTCCATAGAGGGGTTTCTTTAGCGTATTCCTTGTTTAAATTATAATCCGGAATTCTAAGTTCATCAACACTATCAACCTTACTTATAGTTGGGAGAATAGCCCATGAACCAGTAGCTACAGCTACCTTAAACGCTATTTCCCAGGTTAGAAAGTCAACAGCTGATCGTGAAGGTATAAGTTCTGAGAAAGCATACTCTAACCCTAGCTCCCTAATCTTATCGACAACATCCTTAAACCTGTCCGTACCGAAACCGTGTAAAGCCGTTATTAGAATAGGCTTTTCACCCTTAATTTCAACATATCCTTCAATAACATTTAAGTTCATGAATCAATACCTCCAGTTATTTCCACATACGTAGCTCCTTAGTAATGTCTTAGCTTGTACGGGTAATTTATGTGTGTAGAATAGTAGGTTTAAAGGGGTTGTACGGTGATATTTAAGAGAAAGCACTGATACTATTAATGTATGTAAATGAGCTATCATAGGTAACTCTAGATTATGTCGGTTGCATGTTTAGGAGAAATACTTGCAGAGATAAGAGGTAATAGGCATTTAACTGAAGGCCTAAACTTTAAAGTTTCTATTGGAGGATTAGCTAGCAAAATTGCTACTAAGCTCTCTAGCTTAGGTGTAAATACGGGTTTCTTCGGAGCCGTAGGAAATGACGTTTTCGGAAAGTTTCTAATTGAGACCCTAAATAGTGAAGGTGTTAATACTGAAAACATTATTGTAAAAGACCTTAGAACATCACTTGTAATGGTATTAGGTAGTGATGTTAAAGTGTTTTTCAGAAAACCCTACTTCAACTCCGCAGATACCGAGCTAACGATAAACGATGTTAACCTGGATGAAATTCTGGAATACGATGCTTTACTTTACACATTACTATCGCTTACAGAGAATCCATTAAAACATACTATACATTACATAGCAAAGACCATGTTTAAAAATGGTAGGAAAACATTCTTCCACATTCATCCAATACTACCTTACACGTTAAGCCACGAAGAAATAACTAGCATTCTTAAATATACCTCATACGTTCTAATAGATCATGACGTTCTTCCACTCTTCGGAACTTCAAAAGCTAAAACCTTAACACATATTATCTTTAAGAAAGCATCTTCGGTAAAGGAAGTAGCTATAGTCTATGATAATAAAGTATTAATTTACTATAGGGGAGGCTATGAGGAAACATTAGCTACATGCTATCATGGTAAAGTAAAGTGTATTGCTACATACTTGGTTAAAAGACTTAGGGAAAAATAAGCTAAATAGTGGAATGTTAGCTTCACTTATTTCCACATAATATTAACCATTACAGTGTGGAATAATGGGGTATAGTAAGCTTTACGATAAATTAGTCATAGCCAAGGTTGAATTAGCTAAAGACAAGATCATGACTAATATTGTTGAGGATTTTCTTGTTAGAGAGTATGTTGTTTCAATAATTATCAATGGTATTGAAGTTAGGAGATACATCATTTCGGAAGACATGATTAAAGAGTTTGTAGTAGGCAACCTCTATTCAATGGGATTAATAAGGGATCTTAGAGAAGTAAGAGAAATAGTCATAGGTGAAAATAGAGTTATTGTAAGAGTTGACCCTAAAGTATTGGGGAGAATATCTACCCTAATAATAACTCCATCATGCGGGGAACAAGTAATTTCTGAAGAACAAACACCATTAAATGTTAAAAGTAAGGTGAAGCTTCATGTAAGAGATGTACTTGAAGCTATTAGGCAATTATTTGAAGGCTCAAGAATTTTTAAGAACACCGGAGGTGTTCATGTAGCATCACTATATAGTGTTAATGAATCTAAAACGCTTGTTGTTATTGAAGATCTTGGCAGACATAGCGCAGTTGATAAGGCTATTGGATGGGGTCTTTTAAGGAACATAGATTTCTCTCAAGTAGCAATAGTTACTTCAGGTAGGGTATTTAGCGATATGGTTATTAAAGCTGCTAGAGTGGGAATACCCTTTATAATATCTAAATCAGCTCCATCATATGAGGCTGTTTTGAAAGCGCGAAAGCATAGTATTACGTTGATAGGTTTTGCTAGAGGGAACAGGTTTAATGTTTACTCGGAACCTTATAGGTTAGTTGGGCTTGAAGAGGTAGAGCTTGGAT
>JAGGUY010000024.1 GCA_021158265.1 Thermoprotei archaeon | reverse complement strand
TCATATGAGGCTGTTTTGAAAGCGCGAAAGCATAGTATTACGTTGATAGGTTTTGCTAGAGGGAACAGGTTTAATGTTTACTCGGAACCTTATAGGTTAGTTGGGCTTGAAGAGGTAGAGCTTGGATGATGGAAAATGCTTTATGAAGCTATGAAGGAGGAAATAGCTAAAACCGAAGAATGCGGAAAGAGAACTTATGATGGGGCTTTACAAAATAGGGTAAATGAAGCCTATGTTGTTGGCGCTGGGGATTCCTTTGCAGCAGCATTAGTTATTCAAGGGGTAACTTATGGGAGATTTAAAGCTGTAGATCCGTATGAAGCGCAGTTCTCATACGTGAGCTTGAAGAAACCATATGTGATAGTTTCTGTTTCGGGGAGGACAAAGGAGAATATTTTGGTTGCTAAGAAAATTAGGGATCGTGGAGGAAAGGTTATAGCCGTTACTGCAAACCCTGAGTCTGAATTGGCAAGAAACTCTGACACAGTAGTAGTTATTGACTATCAGAGACCTAAGCATCCACTACCTGGAACATTATCTTTCACTTTATCGGTAATTGCACTTTATGGTTTAGCTAGTATCGAAATTAATAACTTCAAAGAAATAGTAAATACCAGGCCTAGAAAGCTTATTGGTCTTGAACCTATCTTTATAGGTACGTTAGGAGGCTATGGTGTTGCATATTATTCAACACTAAAGTTCTACGAAGTTTTCGGTTCGAAAGCTAGGTTTGAAAGAACAGAACAGTTTTGTCACGCAACAATGTTTAGCGTTAGAGAAAACGACCAGGTAATAGTTTATCCCTCGGAAAACGATAGGAGAGCCATGGAACTGGTAGAGAGAATTAAAGACAAATTTAATGTAGCAATCTATGATAGATGCAATGGAGAAACTAAACCATTATGCCAAATACTTGATTTCCAGGAAAGCTTAGCAGAGTTTATTAAAGAACTTGGACTAGAGAAACCATATTACTTAATCGCAAAGGATATTCTAAATATCAGTAGTGAACTCATATATTAGTTAGGTTAGTCTAGAATTGTTAGACGAGCTAAACTTTTATTTTGCACCCCCCACTTCATATTTTAGTGCGAGAAGAGGTAGGCGTTTATGGGCGTAGAGCAAGACATAGTGGAGTATGTTGCTTTTAAAAGTAAAGGTATCAGTCCGTTTAGAATGAGCAGAATTCTGCTACTCCTAAAATGGCTTTTAGAGGAGAGGAAAGTAAATATGAAACTTAATTTCACATTCGAAACTTTACCATACGGATTCTATGTTAAAGAGATCCCTGAAATCATAGAGAATGATCCATGCTTAGATAAGGAAAAAGTAAAGTTAGGTGAAGGTAAAGTTACAGGAGTAATTAGGTATGTTTGTAAAAACCCGCCAAAGCTTGATCCAGCAGTAAGGGAACTTGCCGACACTATCTTAAGTGAAATTTCTAGGCTGAATGATTTAGAACTTAATAGGCTCGTTATTAGGGATGTAAGGTACTCTAAAATGTTAGAGAAGAAGTGACCGCTGTATGGTTAAGATTGCAGTTACTGGAGGGAAAGGTGGTACTGGGAAGTCAACTCTAGCTGTTAACTTAGCCTTTCTTCTCGCGGAACAGAGGGATTTAGTGTTAGCTGATTTAGATGTTGAAGCACCCAACGACCATATTCTCTTAAGTGTTGAGCTTGAAGGAAGGGAAGAAGTTAGAATAATGACTCCCATTTTTAACCTTAAAACATGCATTAGATGTGGTGTTTGCGCTTATGCATGTCCTGATTCAGCAATTCTCCTAACTAAAACTAAACTGCCAGTTCTTATTCCAACAATGTGTTCTGGATGTAGAGCATGTTATTTTGCATGTCCAACAAGACCTAAGGCTGTAATTGAAGGATATAGGGTTGTAGGGTATACTTATGAAACTAAGGTAACATTTGGGAATGTAGGTTTTGTCTTGGTTACAGGCGTTCTAATAGAGGGTGAAGAAAGAACATATCCCGTAACGTTAGCTACTTTAAGGAGGGCTCAAAGGAAGGTAAGAGATGTTTTAATTGTTGATACGAGCGCTGGAACAAGTAATTCAGTAGCTGCTTCCTTAGAAAACTCAGATCTCATATTAGCTGTTACAGAACCCACACCCCTAGGAATACATGATTTAGAAATGATCCTTAGGTTGTCAAGGGAAATAGGTGCTGACAGAGTTTGGGTAATAATTAATCGTTCAACAATAGCTCCAAACGAACCCGTAATAAAGATCGCTGAAAAATACGAGGCACCGATTATCGCGAAAGTACCTTACTCTAAAGAAATAGTGGAATCATATGTTAGAGGGAAACCATTAGTACTCATTAATCCCGCATCAACAGTTTCTAAAAGCATTAGAGATTTAGCAAGAAAAGTTACTGAGGTTATCTAAAATGCAACCCAATAGGTATTTGGAGTTTGTTGTTGCAAGCGGGAAAGGTGGTGTAGGTAAATCTACTGTTTCAAGCACATTGATCATGTACCTTCATAGGAGATACGGTAACGTTATAGCGTTAGATGCGGATGCCGACGCGCCAAATTTACACTTAATATTTAACGTAGCTAAGTGGGATTATGAAAAACCCTATGTAGCATCGAAAACCGCGTATATTGTTGAAGAGAAATGTGTTGACTGCGGATTATGCGCGGACGTATGCGTTTTTAATGCTGTAAAGGAAATTAACGGACATTACGTAATAGACGAGGTTCTATGTGAGGGATGCGCTACATGCGCATATGTTTGCCCTACAAGAGCAATTAGACTAAGAACTTCGGAATCCGGCAAAGTGAGAATGGCTAAGACAAAATACGGTTTTACACTTATTTCGGCAGAACTTAACGTTGGAAAACCCAATACGGGCAAGTTAGTGACTGAAGAAAAAGAATTAGCGAGAAAAATAGCTAAAAACAATAGCTTAGTAATAGTGGATTCTGCCGCTGGAATAGGATGTCAAGTAATAGCTTCTATAGCAGGGTCAAACCTTGCAATACTAGTAGTAGAACCAACACCAGCAAGCTTTAGTGATTTCAAAAGGGTTCATAAGCTTGCAATGCACTTCAGAATACCATCAGTACTCGTCGTAAACAAATACGATATTAATGAGGGCTTCCTAAGGAAAATAGAAGAATACGCTTCATCAGAGAATATTGAGATACTTGGCTACATACCGTACGATGATGTAGTACCTAAATCTATGACAATGCTTAAGCCATTAATTGAGGCATTCCCTAATTCAAAAGCATCTAAGGCACTACTGAACGTAGCCAAAGGAGTTGAGGAAATATATGTGAATTGGGATTCTTGGAAAACAAAGCATATGCCTAGGAGATATGCTCCATACAGGCCGAAAATAATAAAACCCTCAAAAATATACTGATTTGAGGTGATTTAAATGAAAATAGCTTTTGCATCCTCCTCTAAAGGAGGATTAGATGATAAGGTTTCTGATCAATTCGGTAGATGTCCCACATTCACAATAGTTACGGTAGAAAACGGGAAAACAGTTAACGTAGTAGCTGTTGAAAACCCCGGACATAAGGCTGTAAGCGGAGCTGGTATAAAAGCCGTTCAAAAACTTATTGATGAAGGAGTTGACGCTGTAGTAGCAGGCAATTTCGGACCTAATGCTGAAGCGGCTTTGTATGAAGTCGGCATTAAAGTTTACGTTATGAAGGACTTAACAATTAAGGAGGCTTTAGATAGAATACTTTCTGAGAAATAGATGAGATAGGCAACTAAATTTCTCCTTCAAAATATTTCTTAAAGAACCCAACGTATTTGAAACCGTCATCGGGAAATACTAGTACAAAAACCCCTTTTCTCCCCGCTTCAACTAGTTTCTTGAATCCCCAGTAAACTGCTCCCGAACTTAAACCTACGAGTATTCCTTCATTCCTAGCTATCTCAATAGATGATTCTATGGCGTTCTTTAACGTAACATCCATTAGCCCGTCAATTTCTACTTTGAAGAACCATTTAGGCTTAGTTTCTATTCTCTTAATGCCAGGTATGCTGTGTCCCTTCGCTGGCTGTACAGCGTAAACCTTTGTTCTCCCAAAAACCTCCTTAACCCTCTGGGAAATTGCAGCTACATGACCTGAAGTTCCTGTTCCACAAATGATAAAGTCTGGTGTTTTACCTAGAGCTTTCATTTGCTCAACTAATTCCCTAGCTGTTGTTTCATAATGCATTCTAAAGTTCACATCGTTCTCAAACTGGTTCAGATTTGTTGCGCCAATTTCTTCAGCATGTCTTCTAACGTAATTCCAAAATTCAGAACCTATAGTTTCATGTTCCGTAATGACATATTCTGCTCCAAAAACCCTTAACAATATAGGTATGGTTTCCGAAACCTTCCTAGGAAGATATGCCCTAAACTTTCTACCATAAATTCTGGAAAGAGCAGCCAAAGCTAAGCTAGTATTGCCTGAAGATGCTTCCTCAATAACATCCTTTAGCATTCCCTTCTCATAAGCATCCTTAATCATAGCCCATGCTATCCTATCCTTAATACTTCTACTGTAGGGATTGTAGAACTCTAGCTTAGCCCAAACCTCAATATTCCCTTTTGAAGCTCTTTCAAGCTTAACCATGGGTGTGGGTAGGTTACCTACGAAAAGATCTAATGTGCTTTCGAAAACCTTGTACTTCCAAAGAGATACCAACATGGGACACCTTGTACTTGAAGTATGTAGAGTTAGAGCTTAATAGTTATTTGTTGCTAGAATCTATCGGCTAAGATAGAAAAACATTATTAACACAGTTATAGGCGAGCAATAATGGCTAATGAAAGAGTTATAGATTTAACAGGTAAGTCGTCAGAATGTAGGGAACATCCAGTACTTGATTTAACTAAATCATTTAACACAATGAGTAAGGGTGAAAAGATAAGGTTCATTGTCGATCCTTCAGAAATACCTTTAGATGTTGTTGAAGCATTAGCTAAGGTTAGAAACATTGAGATAAATGTTATAGAGTCTAGCGAGAAAAGACTAATATTCGTTGCGACGAAGAAGTAACTTCTCTACATAATATTTTATTTCGACAGTTAATCGCTATACACGCACTAGGTAATTTAAGTATTATCGAAGTTCTAAACCTAGGAGATATGAAATGAGCCTACAGTATGAGACATTAGTTGATGGGGAAATAGTGAAAGCAGTATATGTAGCAAAAAACGGTACAATAAGCGAAACATGGCCTCCTAAGAGTTTAGATAAGGAAACCGAAGATCTACTTAGAAGATACATACTATCGTCTCCAAGGAAGTTCGTGCTACTGACAGGATCATCGCTTCAACACATATTCTTAAGTGTTAAACATAATGAGAAGAGCATTATATTGAAGATTTCGAAGAAAGCGAATCCTAAGAAAGTGCTACAGAAGATAGCTACTATATTATCATCATCAAAGCACTCATACAATTAACTTAATTAAGCTAATACCTAACATCGAAGCGATATACGAAATATATGATGAAAGTATTACGCCTACAACTATCGATATTACAGTTTTAGCAAAATCTATATTGAATATTTTAGCAACTAAAGCTCCAGTCCAAGTGCCACTCCCTGGTAGAGGAACGGCTATAAATAATATGAGGCCTATTTGTCCATATTTTTCAACGTACTTCCTAGATTTATTACGAACATGAATTATATATTTGAAATAAACCTTTCTAATAAAGCTTATTTTCGAGAGAAAACCGCTAACTATTTCTTGCTCTAAGAAATCAAGAAGACTATATACTATTAAACCAACCATAATCGTAGGTAGTGAAAGCAATAGTGGAATTAGTGGTGACTTATTCTCTAGAAATATAACAACATAAGCTACAGCAGCTCGGGCTTCAACACTAGGCATTACTGTCATTAAGATTACTTTATGAATTTCCTCAGGCATTCTCCAAAACCTTCATTATCCTCAGTTTTATTTCACATGCCTTACATATTTCCTTAGCGGAAGGTTCACCGCAAAGCCTACATTCAGTAAATTTTTGCACCTTATATTTTGAAAATCTCTCCCTTAAATCATCAATTTTAACCATTAGCCTATATTTGAAACCAGACTCTACCGCCTCTAACTTATTTAGTAATTCCCTAATGTTCCATCGTAGAGAGTAAGGTGCATATGAGCATTCAACATAGGGTGTTTCTAACTCGGTAATTATTGAGTGTATGAGAGATTCCTTTTCGTAAATGTAATGTAAAGGTCTCACTCTAGGTACGAGTTTCGGATGCTCAGCTTTAACCACAACACCTCCTCTAATTAGCGCTTGAAAATCCCCTCTTATTAGATTCATTACTGCCGTCTGCAAATCATCGTCTAAGTTATGTCCAGTAACTAGGTAGGATGCTCCCATTTCCCTTGAAACCTTATTTAAAAGATATCTACGTATAACACCACATACAGTGCACGGTTTCCACTCTATTTTCCCTTCGAAAAACAGTTTAGCTGCTTCATCAATAGTGAAACCGAAATGTTTCTTAACATCAACTATTCTATATGGTACATTAAGTCTGTTAGCTACTTTAATTAACGCTTTAATAGTGAACTCCCTATATCCTGAAATACCTTCGTTTATAAGTAATGCCTCCACATCGAAACCGTACTTTTTAGAAAGCGTTTTCATAACATATAATGCGTTTAAACTATCCTTACCCCCAGATGTAGCTACTACAAAAAGCTTTCCTGAAGAATTCGAGAAGACATTAGCTTTCTTAAGTGTTTTCTCTGCTTTTTCAACGAAGTATTTTTTAAAGCATTTTTTACATAGATACTTTCCTTCGTAAGGTATTTTAATTACAGCCTTTTCTTTACCACATATTGAGCATAAAGTCATTTTCTAGATCACTTTTCAACTATTCTATATGGGCACATTTTAGCAAAAGGACAATATCTACATTCCCAATTCCATCGAGGATGGACACTATTATACATTACTTCGGCAACTAAAGATTCCAAATCTAGTGGTTTTCTTTCAACATAGTATTCAGCTAACCTATCTGGCGTTATGTATATTAAGATCCCAGCTTTCCTATTGAATACGTTAAGATATATTTGTAACTGCATTAAATGGTGTTCATGAGGCAATCCCAGATCGCTTCTAGCAGTCTTTATTTCAATAATGTAGTTTTCGTTTATAGCATCAACCCTACCCTTAACTTTAACCTTTCTAGAATCTATGGTAACATCTTTTTCAAACTCAACTTCTACATCATAACCCTCTTCTTTAAGGACTTCTTCGAGGCCTAAATGAACCATGTTACCAAGTAC
Source organism: Thermoprotei archaeon (assembly GCA_021158265.1). Lineage (GTDB taxonomy): Archaea > Thermoproteota > Thermoprotei_A > EX4484-217-1 > EX4484-217-1 > DRYM01. Next base: position 4,386 of record JAGGUY010000024.1, on the reverse strand, counting down.
ATGAGATGGTTCAAACTTGAACGTTAATTCCGGATATTTTAGCCGAAACTCTCTCTTCTGACTGCATGAAACAAGGTCTGTAACATAAATAATGGAGGGATTTGTTGCATCTTTAAGATGCTCTTTAAAATCCTCCAGAGCTCTTCTATAAAGCTTTTCTAAAACTATGTTTGATGACTTAAATTTCTCTGTAGCATACAAGGGCTAGTACACCTATATGTTGCTATTTCTACTCTAATTACATGTAATTTAAAATTATCCTTAGAGATAATAATATTTTGACAATTACTAATTATGCTCAATATAAGGGAATTACTAGAAATAATTCCTTCAAAACAATATATATTACTGTTGCTTCTTCTTGTCGATGATAAGCGATAATGTAGTTAACGGTGGCAAAGAATATGAGAAAATTGCAGACAGAAGCAATTCATGGACACGTATTTTATGATGAGAAATTCGGAGCTTTCATACCGCCAATATATTTAAGCGTAGTTTACGAACAATTTGAAAGAACCACTGGAGAAGTTAGGAGAACTGACAGAGACTTAGAGCTTAAGTATTCGAGGGAGGAGAACCCTACTGTTAGAGCTCTTGAAAGGATTTTCGCTAGACTTGAGAAAACAATAGATGCCATAGCCTTTAATAGCGGTATGGGCTCTATTTCCTCAACACTTTTTGCACTAATAAATTCTGGAGAAACAGTGCTAATACCCTACGAATCATATGGTACAACAATTCAGCTTCTAGATAATATGGGTAAATACGGGGTTAAGGTTAGGAAGGTGTATCCGTCTACAGAGAAAATTATTGAGAACCTAAACAGAGATGTAAATTTAGTTTTCGTAGAAACCATGACTAACCCTACACTTAAGGTAATAGATGTAGGTGAGGTAGCTAAAGTAGCAAGAGAGTTAGGAGTAAAACTAATAGTTGATAACACTTTTGCATCTCCAGTAATATTTAATCCCATAAATGCTGGAGCGCATGTAGTCATCCATAGTGCCACAAAGTACATTGCTGGGCATAACGATGTTTTAGGGGGTTTTTCGGCTACAGACGATATTGAGTTAATTAGAGAGATTTGGGATTGGCGTAGAAAACTTGGAACGATAATTCAGCCATTTGACGCATACCTTATTCTTAGAGGGGTAAAAACGCTTAAGCTAAGATTTAAAAAGCATAGTGAAAGCGCATTAGCTATAGCAGAGTTTCTCCAAGAACACCCTAAGGTAGTTGAAGTATATTATCCTGGATTAAAAGATAGTCCATATTATAGCTTAGCATGTAGAATGTTTAAGGAGAAAATGTTTGGAGGAGTTGTTTCATTTAAGATAAGGGGAGGTATTAATGAGGCAAAGAAAGTTCTGCTTTCAACAGCTATCATAAAACCTTCTCCTAGTCTTGGAGGTACGGAGTCTTTAATGACTATTCCAGCGTTAAGTTCTGCTAAATACATTCCTAAGGAGTATAGGGGAAAAGTTGGTATAACGGATAATTTACTTAGGCTTTCAGTAGGTTTAGAGGATATAGACGATATTATTGAGGATTTGGATAGAGCTTTATCGAGAATTTAAAGAGATAATAAAGCTATACTCCTTATAACATCTGCTACATCCTCACATCGGTCTTCAGCATTCTCTATAGAATCTATTGTTTCCTTAGCTATAATGCATGCTGAAGGCTCCGTTTTATCACACCACTCAAGAATCTTGGCTAAACCTGTTACACGTATTTCATCAACTTCTTCCTCCAGAGCTTCAATTTTATCAGCTATTTCCAATGCCTCCTTAGGGTTCTCATAAATCTCCATAATAGCATCTCTTATTAGCAATGTTGATTCGTAAACTTTTGATGCCATCTCATAAAGTATTTTAAGTATTTCCTCAGGTATTTTCGATGATGAAGGCAACATAAGCTTTCTAGAAGCAGATTTAACATACGCTGCAACATCATCTGCTGTCAAAACAAGTCTTATAAGATCCTCCCTATCTATAGGATGAAAAATGCCTTTTGAAAGCTCCATGAAAATGTTTCTTTTAATATCATCGGCTTCTCTTTCCAAATTAAATATTTTTTCAAATTCCTTCTTAGCCTCCTCCCTATTTCTTTTAAAACAGTTCTCTAGAAGCTTTTTGAGATGCTGGCTTTCCTCAATTATTTTATTTATGTGTGATAAGCATAGAGCGATTATTTCCCTTTGTCTCCTCCTACCTATCCAAGCCCATGTGGAAGCCATGCTTACCTAACCACCTACAAGTAAATTTGTTTAGCCTATGGGAAATAAGTTTGAAGCTAAAACGTAAACTATGAAGCTTAGAAATGCTGCTACAGGTACGGTTAGTATCCATGATATTATAATGTACCCTACAACTTTCCAGTCAACACCTTTAAGACTTCTGCTTTTAGCTATTCCAACACCTATTACTGAAGAGACACTTGCATGAGTTGTCGATATTGGCATACCATAGTTCCACAGTATTTTAGGTATTGTGCTAAAACCCCAAACAACCATAGCATTGGATAACTCTGCAGCTGAAGCCGAAATATAGTCGAGCCTTGTTATTTTGAACCCTACGGTGTTTATTACCTTATAACCCCATGTTAGAGCACCCACCGTTATACCTAACGCGCCAAACATGGCTAAGTAAAGCATTGTTGTCATGTCAGGCGCTCCTATAACTTTAGAAGCAACCGTAATGTAAACTCCTGTAGCGTTTCCTACATCGTTTGTTCCGAAAGCGTAAGCTGAAAATGCTAGGTTAAATAGGAGGAACATTTTAAAGAACTTATCAACATTTTTACCTTTAGAAATTAGGTGTTTCGCTACTCTCTCCAATAGAAAATACATTACAATGCTAAGAACTATTGCTAGCAGCGGCGAAACTATCCAGCTGAGAACGACCATGTAAACAACGTTCCAGTTTATTCTTGCAACACCGTGAATATACATGTAAGCTAAACCTATACCTAAAACCGCACCAACAGTACTATGTGTTGTTGAAACTGGAAGTCCCTTCCAAGTTACAAGAGTTATCCATACTCCAGCCATTATCGAGGCTATCAGCGCGCCAAGCGGGTCAAGGTCTTTAACGACGCCTTTACCTATAGTTTTCATAACCATGTATCCTTGGACTACAGCTCCTAAAGCAGCAAACATAGAGAACATTATTAACGCTTTCTTAATACTTATTGCCCCAGAGCCTACAGCAGTATCTGTAGGATTGGCAGCATCATTTGCTCCCAAGTTCCATGCAATGTAGAATGCTGACGCTAAACCAAGAATTAAGTAGAGTGTCTCTGTCGTTAGCGCTAACAATATAATGTTACACCTTGCGCCATCAAATTAGACCTTATACGCTACGCTAATCTCATGTTTTAGGAATTTAAAAATTATCATATAAACGATACTTAGCCTTACTTAGATATATTGATACGTAACTAGCCTAACATTATATCCCCTACCTATCTTCAGCTTCCACCGCTCCTTAGTCCGTATAACTCCTTTAACTCTTAACTCATGAACTATCTCAGCTATTCGCTCCTGCTTCAACCAATCACCATAGAGTTTTCCTTTACCGTAAATTTTCATTAAATACTTCTTAATTTTCAAAGGTATTTTCCCTGGAGGAGCATTTTCCAGAGGCGAGCCTGGAAGGGGGATGAAAGTATGTGCATGTATTCTAGCCCCCATTCTAACGAGTTTCTCCATAAGCTCCAAAGTTTCCTCAACGTCTTCCTCGGTTTCACCCGGTAGACCAAATATGAAGTCAACATCAACCTTAAAACCTACTTTAAGTGCTGCTTCGACAGCTTCTAAAACATCATCTACCGTATGTCCTCTTCTAAGAAGCCTCAGTATTTTCTTACTACCACTTTGTGCTCCAATAATTATCCTCCTATTATCAACATGCTCCTTTAAGAGTTTAGCTAAGTCATAATTTAAGAATTCAGGTCTTACCTCACTGGGAAAGGAGCCCATGAAAACTCTTCCACCATATCTTTCCTTTAATACTCTAAGTGAACTCAACAACTCTACTAAAGCATTAACGTTAGGTCTTATACCATCTAAGCTCCCATAAGCTAAAGCATTAGGTGTAATAAATCTTAAATCCCTTAAACCATGTTTCCAAAATATTTCCGCATACTTCGTAACGTTTTCTACGTTTCTATGTCTTAAAATGAACCCATGAATATAGGGTGTTTGACAGTAACCACACTGAAATGGACATCCACGAGTTATTTCTATCGGATTAAATTTCCTCCTCCAGTAGGGGAATGGCGGATACTTGTTTAAATCAATGGGTTCTGGTTTACCGTTGAAGAAGAAATCGCCATCTTCCCTATACGCTATTCCCTGAATTCTCAAAGGATCTCCTCTCTCTA